>JBCDJM010000036.1:0-37317 GCA_038747755.1 Cyanobacteria bacterium P01_H01_bin.35 | reverse complement strand
GTTTCCGACCCTGACTATTGGACAATAGTTAAATTGATTATCAAAACGTAAGGATTCAGGCGATCGCTACCTTGCCAGTTTCCGACCCTGACTATTGGACAATAGTTAAATTGATTATCAAAACGTAAGGATTCAGGCGATCGCTACCTTGCCAGTTTCCGACCCTGACTATTGGACAATAGTTAAATTGATTATCAAAACAGAGTGAGATAGAAAGCTAGAGATTTCAACAACTCTTTCATTATCAATTATCAATTATCCATTATCCATTATCCATTATTAGCTAGCCAATTTTCCAAGTCTACCACTGTTGCTAAATCAAAAATTTCTTCACCTAAAATATCTAATTTTTCCAAAGATAATTGTTCTATCTGAGTCTCAATTTCTGGAGATATTTCTCCAAATTTTCGGCGAATTTGACGTAAGATTTGTTTCACTACTCCAATTCCAATTCCTTCTTCCCGCCCAATTTCTATCCCTTCGTTTCTCGCGAAACTAATTTGTCCTTGTTGATCTCTCATCAACTTTTCTTGTTGCTCTACTTCCTCTAATTCTTTATTGTTTAAGTTAGCTCGATTTGCTATCTTTAATGCTGCTTCTATTTCTGATACTTCTTCCAATGATTCTGGGATTACTTCTAAATTTGGAGCCGATTTAATAAAGTATATCCATTTATCGCTGAGGGTTTCTAAGGCTGACAATTCTTTTTCAAACTTGGGTAATTCTACAAACATTAATGTTAATTCATCTTCGTAATAAACCGATTCTTTCTCTTCTTTAAATCTAAATTTAGTAATCATTTTATCAATATCCTCAAATAAAACAAAATCGGCGATCGTTAAAGCTATAAAAGGTTGCAACATCATATAACCTTGCCCTACATCTAATTGATTTCCATAAGCTTTTGCTAAGTTATAAATTACTCGTTTTTTAAAATCTGCTACATTCAATATTTGCATTTCAATAATCACGGTAGAGCCATTATCTAAAACTGCTTTTACATCAAAATAAGTGGATTTGATAGTGTTAGTAACTCCAGGGTTATAGGGGTTAATGATTTTGAGAGATTGAATAACATTTTGATTGTTATAAACTATGGCATTGAGAAAGCTAATGAGGATTTTTTGACTGTGAACAGAACCAAAGATTTTTTTAAAGGCAAAGTCGGTTTTGGGGCTAATAAATGTCATAATTAGGGAGTAGGGAGTAGGGAGTAGGTTGAATCCTTAGTCGAAGTAATGCTAAGGCAGTATTACTTTTGAGTATAGCTATACTCAAGTCAGAATAACTCTAGACAATCTAACAATGGGTTAGAACAAAATTCTTGTATTCCTGTTACCCTAGAGCGTAAGATTGATTCTACTTTTTCTGTTTTAGCGTTCCCGCAACGTAGCCAAATTACCTTTGGTGGGGAACCATACAGATTGCTTTTTTCGGCAAAGTCTATGTCTTGGGTGACGATACAAAAGTTTTTTGCTTTGGCAAATTCCCAAATTTCTGTATCTGTAGCTATAGCCATTCCCTCAAATTGAACGTGACTTGCATTAGGGAAAATATCGGCTAGTCGTTGGACTAACTTTCGGCTTAAATTTTGGTCAAATAGTAACTTCATTCTTCAGTTATTATTGCTACTGAACGGCGTTCTCTATCGGCAGCAAATTCTAGACAAGCTATAATATCTTCTTCTGTTAATTCGGGAAAATCGTCTAAAATTTCAGCAAAAGACATCCCAGTAGCTAACCATCCTAAAACATCATATACTGTAATGCGCATTCTTCTGATACAAGGTTTACTACCACGCTTGTCTGGTTCAATGGTGATGATTTTTCTATAGTTCATACTGATAATTTAGGGGACAGGACTAATTTTTTTATCGTAGTTTTCTATTATATAGCAATTCTATTTAAGTTGTAATATTTTCGAGAGTGAGATAGAATACTAGAGATTTCAACAACTCTTTCATTATCAATTATCCACTATCAATACTGTTATAGTATAATTAATTAACAACAAAAGGAGTAATTCATGCAGCAAATCCAGATTGCTTTGCCAGACGAACTTGCATCTTTCCTAAAAGAAAAATGGGGAAATTTAGAACGTAAGTTAATAGAAATAATAGTAGTAGAAGCTTATCGCGAAGGTTCGATTAGTAACGGTAAGTTACGAGAAATATTAGGTTTTTCCACTCCTTTAGAAGCGGATAAATTTCTCAAAGCTAAAGGAGTCGATTTAGATTACGAGGAAGAGGATTTCATTAGCGATCGCCAAACCCACGAACAACTAGAGCAAGAAGGTAAACTCAAAAAGTTATGATAGTTGTCTCGGATACTTCACCCATTTGTTATTTACTACTAATCGGTGAAATTCAACTGTTGCCTCAACTTTACGGTCAAGTTATCATTCCTAGAATAGTAGAACAAGAATTATCGGACGAGCGATCGCCTACTGTGGTTAGAAATTGGATTCAAACACCTCCCAAGTGGATAATAATTGCAGATGTTACGGTTTCTGCGGACAAAGATTTAGATATTCTCAATGCTGGAGAAAAAGCTGCTATTAGTTTGGCTCTCAAGCAAGGAGCAAATTTAATTATAATGGATGAAGCTTTAGGTAGAAAGGTTGCCCGCAATAAAGGATTAAAAGTGACTGGGTTGCTTGGCATTCTCGATCGCGCAGCTCAACAAAATCTAGTAGATTTTTCCGAAGCTATTTCTGCTCTCAAAGAAACTACTTTTCGCGCTTCATCAAGGTTGATTGAGTCTCTTTTAGATCGGTATTATAGCACTTAATGTTCTGTAGGGGAATGGGGAGTAAAAAAAAAGCGATCGCTCTTTTCATTTGGTTCATCGTTATTTGATGATAAATTGGATGAATGAAGGTGAAGTTCCTCCGGTTTCTGATTTTTAACTGAGGATGATATCTATGCTGAGTTGTTCAAAAATAGTTGAACTGGATAAAAGTAGGTTGGGTAGAACGAAGTGAAACCCAACAACACCTTTGCGTTTTGGGTTGATGTTGGGTTTCGTTACCTCAACTCAAGTTACAAATACTAAAGCTCGTTTCAATCCCTAATAGGGATTTTGGTTAGTTTCAACTCTCGATTAAATTTTTCTAATAATACATCATAATGTTTCAATCCCTAATAGGGATTTTGGTTAGTTTCAACATATCTCATTTTCAAAATTTCTAGATTGAACTTGTTTCAATCCCTAATAGGGATTTTGGTTAGTTTCAACGATTTAGTTAAGGATAAAGATTGGCTCATTTATCTGTTTCAATCCCTAATAGGGATTTTGGTTAGTTTCAACATTAAATGATTGGCCTGTTTTTTTACTTGTTACTTTGTTTCAATCCCTAATAGGGATTTTGGTTAGTTTCAACCAAATTATTGTGTGGAGAAGCGTTGGATATGATTTGTTTCAATCCCTAATAGGGATTTTGGTTAGTTTCAACTGCGGACTTTTAGAACCCAGGCTATATTTAATTTTCAAGGTACACTTGCGCGGAACAAGAACGAATATAGCATTTCCAGTCGCAGCTTTGCAAGAGACATTCCCCAAAAAACTCCACAACCCTTGCCATCTCAAGATTTGCCAAATTGCGCGAATCCCATCAAACACCCTATTTAGTTCAAACCAATACCAATACTCAATCTCAGCCATTTTTTTTCAACCCCTCTCTTGTACAGCTACCCATCCGCGCAAATAACCTAATTTCAAATGGCCAATAATTCAAAAATGGCCTTGAAAAAAGTAGGCCATTATAAAATCACTTTTGACTTTTGAACTTTGAATTATTTTGACTTACCCATAACCCTATTCCCATTACCACCATTCCGAATACCATACCAGGTTCGGGTACACTTGCCGCATCTAATGGGTTATTGGGATCTGTTAACTGTTCCTTCCCATCCTCAACTTTTCGGTTAAAACGATCTGCGGCTGCTTCTGCACGTTTGAGAGCTTCCCGTTGTTCATCATTAACCAAAACTATCATTGAAGAATAAGGCGTAACTATTTTATAGGTTTTGGCGATCGCGTGAATAGCATCTAACTCCTCCAGAGTATCCAAATTCATTTTTTTACTCAAACCTAAAACTAACTGTTGAGCTGCCAGAGGTGCAAAATTATCTTCTATTGTTTCCTCACCAGATTTTTTCTCCATAAACCAAGCGTACCCATCTGCCACACTCACAACAGATTTTCCTAATTTTGATTTTGCGGTAACTTGCTGGAATACCTCGGCAAGTTTTGTCGCCACACCACCCCCACTTTTTTGCATCAATTTTAATGTGGCATCATCATAAGCAGGTGGCATCGCTCCCAAATGCAACATCCACAAAGGTGCAGATAAATTCGGCATTTTTTGACTCTCATCCGATAGTTCATAACTACCCTCATCAGTCACCAATATCAACCCATTGTAGCGAGTATCCCCTCGTAACTGGAGAAACTGTTCCAGCATTTCCTTATATTGGAGCGTACCGAAAAATGTAACTTCCTCAGTATCAAACTGACTAATATCATCAATGCGTTGCGGTGGAAAATCAACATCAGTCAGATATATATCTGCATCACCGTTGCCAAAACTCAGGTCTCCCAAACCATTTGCCACTAACCAGTCAATATTCTGTTTTAGTTCTTTGGTATTATTTCTCATGCTATAGGAAGTATCCACAACTACTGCAAACCTTTCGCTTTCTGGTAAAAATTTTTCTGGCGTTACTAAGGGTTGAGCAGAAATTTGATATCCGTTGGCGAAATTTATCTGATGCTCTTGTGGAGTTGTTTCGGCAACTGCAGGAATACTAGATGGCAACCATGCTTCTTGATCGCCTCTGACAGACTTGGCGTTGTAAATTCGTTTAGTGTTTTTATTCCAATAGATGTTTCGTTTCTCTGTCAACTCCGGTAAAGCAAAATTATTATCTTTTGCCATTACTTTATAAGTTAACCACAAGTGCATTTGTGTTGGTCTTTCTGAGTTATTTTTTCGTTCCCTTACTGATAATTTTGCTGGTACAGGAAATGCTCGTAAACGATATTGGCGAGGTCCGACTTTTTCTAGGAGAGCAGGATCTATTGGACGTTCTCTTCTGACTTGAGAATTATAAACTTTTTGCGCTGCACCACGGGGTGAAACTTTGAAAGGAAAACGTTGGGCGCGGTTGTCGGTATCGCCTAACCAAATACCTGTAATAACTGCACTTTCTGGGAGGGTAAAATAATAGAGAATTTCTTGGGGTTCAAAGGTTTGATTTTCGTAAATTTCATATATTTCTATATCTGCCCAATCTCCATTTTCTGTAACATTAATTTCTTGGTTTTTCAGCCAGACTTTTTGTTCTCCAATATTTAATAATCCAGCTTTAACTTCATCTATATTAGCTGTTGACTGAAGAGCATTAAGAATAGTTTTTTGTTCTGCTTTTTGAATCGGCGTATCGAAAAAATTACTGTAGAGTTTTGCTGCCTTTTCTTTATCTTTATCAGACCCTTTATATAAGAAAGGTGACATAAGATGATTGAAATAATCTTGCAATCCTTGATTAATTGATTCTGGTAAACCAAAAGTGCTTCTGTACATAATCCGAATTTGGTTACTTCTGGCAGCCGTACTTAGATAACGATACGAGGATAAATAGGCATTAACCAATCCATCTCTAATCAAATTAGAATTAGCTAGAAGTTCTTGGCGATCGCTATTATTTCTGACTGGTAAATCTAACATTTGAAAAGCTACAACTTGAGGTTGTTGCTGAAATGAAACAAATAGAATCATCCAGGCAATTATTACAGCAACAGCTCCTTGAAATGTACGTTTATGCCCATGTTGAAAAGCAAACATTTTCAAGATTCTTTGCCCAGAATGAACATATAAACTCGCCAGAGCTGAAGGCATAAACACAAATAAAGTTGTGCTTAAAGCCAATACAAATAAAGATAAGAGCAATGTAAAAGCATAGCTAGGAGCATAAGTTAACTCAGAAATAATTCCTTGAAGCCAGTAAAAGGAGAAAAATTCTCGTACCAACATTACAGATACTGGCACAGCATAAAATAGCATTAATATTCCCACATATAAACCAGTTAATAACATCAGAGTGTGGGCAAATAATTGTAACCATGAGACTAACGGACTTCTCTTAACATAACCACATAACATTTCCAGAGCAAATGCGATAATACTAACTAATATTGTTCCTAAAATTAAAGTGCTAGCTTCGGTAAGTTCTCGCAGTACAAATAAACGCAATAAACAGAGTAAAAATAAAGGTGCTTCTACGCCATAAAATAAGCGGATTAATTGTAGAGGTTGTTTCCGAAAATGCCAGCCACCAAAAATAGTACAAATAGTTGGAATTGCTATTATGCCGATGAAAGTAATTAAAAATTGATTGGGGATTAAACCAGAAAATGTAGCTTCAATTAAAGAGGTGCCAATACTTGGTAAAATCCAGAAATAAACAATTCCTAAAAATGTGACATTCCAGACCCAAAATATACTGTAAAAAGTCAAATGCAAAAATGTTTTGATTTTCATTAGAAAATTCCTTCAAAATATTTTTAATAATATAAACACTTAGTAAGGGCGGGTTCTGTATTAATATTGATAGTTAACCAGAAATTAAATGAACCCCCCACGCCCCTATCATCTAATTTTGTGCATTAGGGCGGGTTTATGTAAATCTTAGAGTAAGCATGAAAATTCTAGCTAAAACCCGCCCCTACTATTGCACTATTTTATTCAGAAACTTAACCTATATTGTCATCAGGGTTGATACCTGCTTCTCGCAATAACTGTTCTAAACGTTTAGCCCGTTCCTCCGCCTCAGAAGCTCGACTTTCTGCTTCAGAAGCTCGATTTTCTGCTGCCGCCAATTTTTCTTGCACTTGTATATAATCTGTAAAAGTTTGCCCATCAGGGCCGTATAAAACTAATGTTTCTTCTATTACTTCAAACTTTATACCCAACCTTGGTGAAACCCAACCATTTATTTCATCAATTATTTCCAAACTAGGCTCCGAACGTAACCATCCTGTCAAACTATTTTTTTGAGGGTCATAAATATAATATTCTTCCACTCCATAGCGGTCATAAAATAATAGTTTTCGATTCATTTCTTTAGGTGTATTTCCTACAGAAAGAATCTCAAATACCACCTGTGGAGCAATGTTATTTTCTTTCCATTGCTGATAATAACCTCTGTCTCCTTTTGCAACTCCAAATATTACCATTACATCTGGATCTTGTCGTAATTTATTATTTCCTTCTACCGGATACCAAAGTAAATCTCCTGCCACAAAAACTTCTGAATTATCGGCAAATAACCAAGCTAAATTATACTGAATAACAGTAATCCAACGAAATTGAATCGTATTATCTGCCATAGGTTGACCATCACTATCGGGATAAATAATTTCTGTATCAGTTTCGGATAAAGGAAGTTGTATGACCATATTTTATTTCCTCAAAACTTCAGTATTTTAAGTATATAGTATTCTAGAAGGAAGAAGGAAGGCACAACACATATTTTTAACACAGATTATTTGAGAAATCAAGCTACATATAACTGTTAATAAATTTCAGAAAAATTAATTTAATTCTGTTATAAATAACCAAGAAATTCAAGAATTTAGAATGCGCGAATTACCTCTCCTTGAAAAGAAGGAGATTGACGAATCGGAAAATTTTTGATTTATCCCCTATCCAAGGGGAGGCTTTAAACCTTAATTGTTGAATTAATAATTAATAATTATTAATTATTCGGTAATAAAAATACTCCTATAAACAACAAAATATACAAAGAGACAACTCGCACAATAGCAGGGTTTTGCTGATACATGACCTCACGTCACAACCAAAACCTGATAGGGACATTCCATGGAATATTTTTATTGCGATCTATCAAAATGAAAACTTTTGTAAGCTATAATTGAATGACTGAAAAATTCAGGTATAACACCTCTGCATTGATGGATCAAAAAGTTCCTTCAATGCTAATCCTCTTGTCGATCGAATGAGGTAATAATTAATTATTAATTATTAATTGTTGAAAAATATTTTTAAAGTTATGAATCAAGATTTACAAAATAAAGTATGTATTGTTACAGGTGGTAATTCTGGTGTTGGTTTAATGACTGCTGTTGGTCTAGCAAAAGCAGGGTATCATGTAATTATTGCCTGTCGTTCTGTTATTAAAGCTGAGAAAGCTGTAGATTATATTCGTCAGAGTAGTAACAATAAAAATGTTGAATTTTTACCCCTTAATCTAGCTTCTTTAAATTCAGTAAGTAAATTTGTTAATTTATTTTTCACCAGAAAACTTCCCTTACATATTTTAGTTAATAATGCTGGTATTTTCAATCACAAAGGTACTACTAAAGAAGGTTTTGAATTAATCTGGGGAACTAATTATCTAGGTCATTTTCTTTTGACTTATCTTTTGTTGGATAAACTCAAAAATTCCGGATCTAGTAGAATTATTATGGTTGCTTCCGATCTAGCATTAAAGCCAAAAGCTATTCCCTGGAATTTATTAGTTAAAAAAACACCCATTAATTTTTTAGAACTTTACTCTGTCTCTAAATTATGTCTATTACTTCTGACAAATGAACTTACAAGACAGCTAGAAAATACAAATGTGACTGTTAATGCAGTTCATCCAGGATTTGTACAATCTAATATTACGATTTGGCATCATTTGAGTAAATATTTAGGTTTAGGTATTTCTCCAGAAAAAGGTGCTAATAGTACATTGTTTTGTGCCCAGTCTGAGCAACTAAAAGATGTGACTGGAAAATTTTTCGACTCTCACAGTCAGGAAATTCCTTTACCAAAAATAGCGACAGATGTTGACCTAGCCAAAACACTATGGGAAAAAAGTTTAATCTGGACTGGATGCCAGAAAAAAATAATTAATTCCACAACAAATTATGATAATTATCTGGGAATTTATGGTCCTTACTCCCTCAAATTATGTCCTACGGAACTCAGTCATATTACCCAAACAATTTTTCAAGAAGTCTTACCTAAACCTCCCAGTAAATTATTACTATTGAAGTTTTTAAGTTTTATATTGAAGTTCAAAATTGGTAATGCTTTTCTATTATTAATCCAAATTTGGAAGCGAGAATTTCACATGGAAAGACATCTTGATTCCCCGGCAGTATGGAAATTATGTCAGGATGAGAATTTATTGGAAAAATTGCAACAATATTTAGGAGAAAAATTAGTATTGTGGCGCTCTGAACTATGGGTAAATTATCCTGCAAAACAATTAATCCCGTTGTGGCATAGAGACTCTTATCCCAATTTACTTTCTGGAGTGGGTAAAACAATTAATGTTTATATTGCCCTAACTGAAGTCAATGAATTTAATGGCTTTGAGTTTATACCTAATACTCACATCGACAATAATTTATCTGTAAATATGACAGACCCTTTTAGTGGAAATGATTTCTTTAAAATTAGAAATACATTAGCAGAAAAAGCAATACCAGTTGTTCTAAAACCAGGTGAATTTGTGATGTTTACAGATGAACTTATTCATCGTTCTATATGTAATACCAGTGGTCAAGTTCGACTATCATTAACTTTACGAGTAACTCAACCTACGATGGATATTTTGCCTAATTATAATCCTAATTTTCAGGAGCCTGTATTCTTAGAGTAATTTTCATACTGGTAAGGTATCGCTGAAGTCGGAAGTTAAATTATTCCTGTACTAAATTTGAGAGGTAGATCGTGTTTTAATAGTACAAAAAACTGCATTATAGAGTGTTTTTCAAAAAAATATTAAGCGTGGAACCAATGGGATATTCTATACTATCTACTCCCTACTCCCTACTTAACCAAAAAAAAAATCATAATAATTAAGATTCCTGCTGATGATATAGCAGACAGTTTCCTAGTAAAATAAAAATTTTTTTTACAAATTGGTAAATGGGGCAACTAATTTGTCACAATAGAAATAGATAAAAAGGTACTAAAAATTATGAAGGACAAATTATGGAATCAGCTTATGTTTTCTGTCTAATTATTGGTGGAGCATTTGTCGCACTTTCGGTATTTGCTGGTCTAGACGGTGTAGATTTTGACCAAGACTTTGAGCCAGACTTAGAAATTATTGACCAAAAAAATAAAGAAGATAATACTTCAATATATCATCGGCCTCGTCGGCGATTATGGTTACCATTTTTAAGCTTGAAATTCTGGACTTTTGGCAGTTGCTTTTTTGGCTTAACTGGAATTTTATTATCCAATATTTCTACCAGTCTTTCACCTACTATAATTGCCATTATTTCTATAATTGTTGGCATTTTATGTGGCACAATTATGGCTTATGTATTATATACCTTAAAAAATCGTCCCGCTGATAGTTTGGTGCGTAGTGATGATTTGTTAGGTCTTTCGGGAATGGTCGAAATTCCTTTTGATAAAAATAGTAAAGGCAAAATCCAAGTAAATGTTAAGGAGTCTATGGTGGCATTTACTGCTTTTAGTGAAGAAAATAGAGAGTTTACTAGGGGAGAAAAAGTGTTTATAGTGGGAGTAGAAAATAATAGAGCATGGGTAGTATCAGAAGATTGGATGGCTAGGTCGTCTGAGGGGAAATCTTAGGATTTTTTACCTAGGAATAAATTACGATGAAAAATCAAATTTTAATGCTAGCCTATATCTCAGTGGCAGTGGGAATATTTGCTGGAATGTTCATAGTTTTGTTATTGTCAATTTTTCGTCAACGACAAGTTATAAATAGTCTGGTTAGTCCTCAAGATTTTTTGGGTTTACCTTGCATTGTAGAAATTCCTTTTGATGCTCATAGTAGGGGAAAAGTTACTCTAAATATTAAGGGGTCTAACCTTGAGGTAATTGCCCGCACACAAGAATCTAAAGAATTTACTAAGGGAGAAAAAGTATTTATTGTGGGCACGGAAAATAATCAGGTGTGGGTAGTTTCCCCATCATTTTTTCATAATGATGATTGATATATGGTCCGTGTAGTAATTCATTTTAATTTCAGTTAAGCCAGAAATTTATTAATTATTTCACACTTTGTAATGAGGAAATTTAGCTAATGAAAAGTCAAATTGTTGAGCCAGAAAAAACTGAAATAACTACAGTAGAAATTGCCCAAGCTCCTAGAGTTTTAGAAACCAACCAAACTAATAACTTATTAATAAAAGAAGTTAATACAGGTTTACCCGTGGCTCTATCTATATTTGGAGTGATAATACTCATCTGGTTTATCAATACATTCATCCGAATTTGTAAACCTAATGAAATTTTAATTTTATCCGGTCGTAAACGGCGGACAAAAGAGGGACAAACAGTTGGTTATCGCGTAATCTTCGGTGGTAGAGCAATTCCTATTCCAATTCTGGAAACAACTAAAACAATGGACTTGCGAACAATGCCAGTTCCTGTGGAAGTCCGCAATGCCTACTCCAAAGGCGGTACTCCGCTGAATATTCAAGCGATCGCTAATATTAAAGTTTCTAACGACCCCAAAGTGGTCGGCAATGCCATAGAAAGATTTCTAGATCGGGATCGCTCAGAAATTACTCGTGTTGCCAGAGAAACTCTAGAGGGAAACCTTCGGGGAGTTGTCGCTACTCTCACCCCAGAACAATTAAACGAAGACCGTCTCCAATTTGCCGAACGAATTGCCGAAGACGTGAGTCGTGACTTAGCTAAATTAGGTCTGCAACTAGACATCCTAAAAATTCAAAGTGTTTCTGATGACGTAGACTACCTAAACTCCATCGGTCGCAAACAAATTGCCGTAATTCGCCGAGATGCTGAAATTGCAGAGTCTAATGCAACAGCAGAAGCAGAGCAGGTAGAAGCAGACTCCAAACGAGAGTCAGAAATTGCCAAAACTCAGGCAGCTACATTAATAGTTCAGAAAGAAAACGAACTTCGCAAAATAAAAGCTGAATTGGAACAAAAAGCGCGTTCAGAAGAAGAACGAACTATAGCAGCAGGGAAAGAAGCCAGAGCAAGAGCAGAACAATTATTACAAACAGTCCGTGCCGAATTAGAAAGGTTACGTCTGGAAGCAGATCAAGTATTACCAGCAGAAGCGAAACGGCAAGCAAGAGAATTGCTAGCTAGGGGAAATGCTGCTTCACTCTCAGAAAATGCTCAAGCTGAAGCTTTAGTTAACGATATGTTGTCGTTAGTTTGGCAGGAAACTGGTAAGGATGCTGCTGAGTTATTCTACTTACAGCAAATTAGTATGATTTTGCGGGAGTCTGCTAAAATTCCAGGACAAGTTAAGCTGGAAAATGTTAAAGTTATTGATAGTGGAGATGGTAAGTCGATCGCCAGCTTGGTAAATGCCTATCCTGAAATCTTCCGTCAGTTCCTCAAAAATGTTAATCAAACCCTTGGCGTTGATGTGACAGGTAACTTCAGCAGTCAGAATGGCAAAAAAGTTGAATTGATAGAGGCTGAAAAATAGATTCAATAATTAATAATTGATAAGTAGGTAGGTGAAAAAATTTACCGAAAAATAAGAGTTTAAAGCCTCTCCTTTCAAGGAGAAAAAAGAAAAAATTTCCCTTTTAACCAATCCTCTTCTTGAAAAGTACGTCCCCAAAAACTGGAACGGAGTGGAAAAAATTAATCTCAAGGGTTTTAGCTGCTTTAAAATTTCGTAAGCGAAAAAATCAGGGTTTAAAGCCTCTCCTTTCAAGGAAAAAAAAATTCCTGTTCACCAATTCTATCCGTTTTAAGAAGAGGTAATAATTAATTATTAATTATTAATTATCCATTATCAATTAATGAAGGAGTCAAAAAAACATGGAAATAGTATTAGCATTACTAGGAGTTTTCGGTCTAGGAACTGGTGCGGGTGTATTTGTAATTCGCAACCTTTATTACATTTGTCAACCAAGTGAAGTCCTAATTTTTGCTGGGGGTCGTAACCGTGTTGGAGACACCAAGAAAAAAGTTGGGTATCGCCTTGTTAAAGGAGGTAGTAGCGTTCGCGTTCCCCTATTAGAACAAGCTTTTCGTATGGACTTGAGTAATATGATTATTGAACTCAAGGTTAATAATGCTTATTCTAAAGGTGGTATTCCCCTAACTGTGGAAAGTGTAGCAAATATCAAAGTTGCTGGTGAGGAACCTACTATTCATAATGCGATCGAGCGGTTACTCGGAAAAACTCGGCAGGAAATTGAAAAGTTAGCTCAGGAAACTTTAGAGGGAAATTTGCGCGGTGTGTTAGCTTCTCTAACACCGGAACAGGTGAACGAGGATAAAATTGCTTTTGCCAAAAACTTACTAGAAGAAGCAGAAGACGACCTGGAAAAATTAGGATTGGTATTAGATACTCTGCAAATTCAGAATATTTCTGATGAAGTCGGATATCTTGATTCTATTGGTCGTAAGCAACAGGCGGAACTTGTACGAGATTCTCGCATTGCTGAAGCTAAAACTCAGGCAGAATCAATTATACGCGCCGCAGAAAACCAGAAGAATACTTCTCTTAAACAGATTGAAACTGAGATTGAGATGGCTCGTGCAGAGGCAGAAAGGCGGATTCAAGATGCAATGACGAAACGGCAAGCTGTGGTAGCTGAAGCAGAGGCAGATATTGGATCAAAAGTGGCACGAACTCAAGCTGAGGTTGCAGTACAGAAGGAGCGGATCAAACAGGTGGAACAACAGTTACAGGCAGATGTGGTTGCCCCTGCTGAAGCCGAATGTAAACAGGCGATCGCTCAGGCGAAGGGAGATGCTGCTGCTATTGTGGAACCAGGGAAGGCACAAGCTGAAGGTATTCGCAAATTGGCAGAATCTTGGAAAGCTGCTGGTGAAAATGCGCGGGAGGTTTTTCTGTATCAGAAATTGGAGGAGTTGTTGAAAATTATGGTCTCTACTGTGCCAGAGGTAGAGATGGATAATGTGACTGTGATTAATTCTCAAGGTGGGAGCAATGCTACAAAAATGGCTGCTTTTTTTGAGGAGTTAAAGCAAACTGCTGGTATTGATGTTGCTGCTACTGTGGAAAGTCTAATACAAGGCACAGAGAAATTGGAGAAATAAGCTGATGCTTTCTCCCTACTCCCTAATATCATGTCCGGTTGAATAGTGATAATTAGAAGCTCTCGTAGTATTGCTTGAGCAATAAGATAGATATTTCAGTGGCTAGAGCAATACTACAAACAAAAACTTTTTTATTCACTTATTATCCGGACATGATATACAGCGGTTTTCATTTCAGTAGACCACAGTAGGGAGGTTCCATGGAACCTCCCTACAAGGTTTTGGTTGTGACGATGTGGTTTATCAATCATGTAGCGCTGTAATATAGCAATGTGCGCTGGCATATTTACAAATTAAAGGAACTGTCCCATAGCTAAAAGCCTTATCTTATCGCTTTTTTCTTCCCCCTGTTGCCTGCGCACAGCGCTATAGCAGTTCAAAAAAAAATGCTACAAAAAGGTGCATCTTGAACAGAGATACTTAAAAATAGCTGACGCAATTCATTTTAGACAGGTATCTCTATCGTTTTCCCCCTTTTTTTCAATAGACATCCCCAAAAATAAAAAATAAAATCAATTCAAGATATGAAATCAACAATTTCATTCCCTCTCTTGGTGCGCGTTCCGCAAGCGAGCTGTCGTCGTCGCGGGGTCGCACCGCTATTCCCTATTCCCTATTCCCTGACTTCTGCAAGAAGTCTAATGGAAACCTCTGGCGGTATATTGTCAAATGCTTGAGAATTCGGCCTGTTTTCTCTACCGCCAAGGCAGTCTCAAAATAATCTCCGTAAATTCATCTAGCTGACTGTCCAGGGTCAATGTCCCTTGATGCTGCTTAACGATGATGTCATGGGTCAGGGAAAGCCCCAGTCCAGTTCCTTCTCCAGGGGGTTTGGTGGTGAAGAAGGGGACTAAAACTTTCGACTGGATTTCCGGGTTGATGCCACAGCCATTATCCCGCAGGCGAATTTCCACCTCTGCTTCCAGGCGTCGGGTAGAAATTGAGAGGGTGGGGGTATAATCGGTTACCCTTTGTGAGGAGTCAGCCTGGAGTTGACTTTGCTTAAAGCGCATGGCATCACAAGCATTGCCAATCAAGTTGATTAAAGCCCGCATCAGGCTGCTGGGAATCACCTCAATCGACTCTAAATTGGGATCGTAGTCCGTACGAATCGAGAGGTTGAAGTCCCTTTTCTGGGCTTGTTGGTTGTAGTGAACCAACTTCACAACTTGGTCTAGTAACTCATGGAGATGGGTGAGTTGTGGCTCAGCTTGTTTGTAGCCAACATGGGTATGTTGCATCATGCTTTCGATAATTTGTGTAGCCCGCTGACTCTGTTGGTTGATAGTGGTGGCGTTTTCTTGCAGGTCAGTAATCAGCTCTAGGATGTAGGCTGAAGTTTCGGGTTCTAAAGCTTGGATAACTGATTGCAGCTCATCAAGCAAGTCTTGAGTGAGTTCGATGGAGCCTTCAGCATAATTTTGGACAAAGTTGAGGGGATTACGCAGTTCATGGGCGACACCTGCGGTGAGGGTGCCGAGGGAGGCGAGTTTTTCCTGGGCAATGATCTGTTCCTGGGCAGCTTTGAGGTCGGCGGTGCGTGCTTCCACTTTTTGTTCTAGAGTTTGGGAGTAGTCGGTGAGTTGATGATTGGCTTGCTCTAATTCTTGATTCAGGTGAGCGAGTTGGCTGAGGAATTTTTCTCGCTCGGTTTCAGCTTGCTTACGATGGCTAATATCGGTAATGCTGCCCACATAGCCACAAATCTCGCCTTGGGCATTCCGTTCAGCGACGGACTGTCCATAGACCCACGTTATTGCGCCGTCGGCATCTTGGAAACGGAATTCAAGGCGAAAGGGGTGATTCTCTTGAATAAATTTCTGCCATTCAACCGCAATTTTAGCCTGATCGTCAGGGTGTAATCCTTGTAACCATCCTTCCCCAACCGCTGCCTCGGGAGAAAGTCCGGCGATATGACACCAGCGCTCGTTAACATAAATACAAGCTCCTCCTGCATCGGTGCGAAAAATCCCTACAGGAACGGCGGTGGCAAGGGTAGCATAGCGTTGCTCACTGGCGATCAGTTGGCTCTGGGCTTCCTTACGTTGGCTAATATCTCGAATCAGACTATGCAGAATCGTCTCTTCTTGATAGGGAATAGCAGTCAACACCACCTCTGCCCAAAAGGGTTCGCCATCGCAGCGCTGATATACCCATTCAAAGTGATAACTCCCATGTTCCAAAGCGTTTTGGATAGTAGCGTTGGCTTTCTCTTGCGTTCGCTGTCCATCAGGTTGGAACTCTGGGGAAATCTGGGCGAAATGCACCGAGTATAATTCGGTTCGAGTGGAACACCGAAACAAATCAACGGCGGCTTGGTTACAGTCAATAACGCCTCTATCACCCCACAATAAAACTGCATCGGCTGCTTTTTCAAAGAGTTGTTTGAGGCGAAATTCTGATAATTGGAGTTGCTGGTTTTTTTCTTGTTCGATGGCATAGAGGCGAGCATTTTCTAAGGAAATAGCAGCTTGGGTACAGAGGAATTTGACAATCACAAGGCGATCGCTGTTAAATACGCCACGGGTGGATTGATTCCTTAAATAGAGAATACCAATCAAGGAACCTTGATTAAGGAGAGGCAGACAGAGGATACTCTGGGGGTGTTGCTCAATCAGATACTCATCCAGAACCGGTAAATCTGTTTTTAGGTCATCAATTACTACCACTTCCTGGGTATTTTTGACATACTGAATCAGCTTTATGGGTAGGTTTGCATTGCCCTCTAGGGGTTCCGAAGACAGTTCGGTGGTTTTCGGTGTAGCGATAGCTTCAACCTGCCAATTCCCCTCACGATCTGGCAAGATTAAAGCACAGCGATCTCCTCCTAAGTTTTGCAGAATAATTTGAGTTAGTTGGTGCAAAAGTTCCTCAAGTCTAATGATATCTGACAGACTTTGAGAGGCTTTAATAATTGCAGCAAAGTCAAAAACTGTATTATTGCTGCTACTGGAATAATATCTGCTTTTTGAGGAATTTGGGAGGGAGAGATTCGATCCCACAACTTCCGCCAGGGTTTCGAGGGGATATAGGGTTAGGGCTGCCTGCTGGATAATTGGCTGCAGCAAATGGGGGTAGTGCTTCTCCAAATCATCAGTTTTTGCTTTAGCTCCCCAGCGAGCATAGCCATAATAGGCTTCCTGCATATAACCAACGGCAACTTTTTCTTTACCCCACTCCAAATAAAACCTCGCAGCGAGTTCGTTGGCAAGACTCTCTTCATGAAGATAGCCGTTTTCCTTGGCTCCGGTAATGGCTCGATCATAGAATTCCATCGCCTCAAAGCGTTTCCCCAAAAAACGATGTCGCTCTGCTTCAACCAAATGCCATTTATGTTGATAGTTCATGGGAGCATAGGTTGCCCATTGATTCATCTGCTCCTGGTTCAGACTGACACGCTTGAGAAATTTCTCCCGCTCAGTCTCTCTTACCTTTGCACTCATCATCAGGTGAGTCAAAGAATCATAAAGATTTAGAATTGGAAAAACGGCGTTGGGTTTACCGCCATCTAGATAGTTTTCTAGAATTTCAATCGTTTGAATAGCCTGTTCGCCATCTTGAAAAAGATAGTGAAGCAAGAGCTTTGTAAAATAGAGATAAAATAACCCTTTCTGGTTTTGAGCTGCTTGCAAGCGAGGCACATCTTGTAACTCATTATAGATATTACCAATCAAATATCCTGGAGCCTCAGAGCCTTGAGTTAGATTCACAATAGCTTGGTGATAAATTCTGAGGATGTTGGAACTCGTGAATTCCCTGATTTTTTCAAGGCTTAAGGTAGAGACTGAAAACTTTTGCTCCAGATCTGCTAGAGGATAACCCGTAAAAAAGCAATGATCGCAGTGGTGTAGGAGGCTATACCCAGCGAACTCAATATCTCCATTTTCAAATCCAATCTGGTAAGCCTCTTGTAAGGATTGAATCGTTTGACTCAAGTGTTCCTGACGACATTTGAGAGTACAATTGACGACGAACATGATTTTGCATTCAATCTGTTTGTCGTTGAATTTTTCTAAGAGATTCAAGGCCAGTTGTCCCAGTTGATAGCCCGTATTCCAGTCTCCTAACATGACGATCAACAATGTCCCATATAGCGCGTAACCCAAAGCTGATTCAGGACTATTCCCGTACTCGATCGAGATGCTGACCATTTTGAAGACGATGAGTGGAAAGAGATAAGGAGCAGCTTGGAAAGCCGAAGCATTCGCCCCTGCCAACAGACGCAAGATGGCATGAGCGGTCTGATCTTGCATGAGAGGAAGGTCTGTTAACTCGGCGATGGTCTTTGTTTGGAACTGTGCCATAACCTTAACAAAGGCCGTTTCAATATCAGACGGGGTAGGAGCATTGGGAAAGTAAACCTCCAGACACTGAAGTCCTTGCAAGGCAACCTGTAAAGAAGCTATAAATTGAGTTTGTGAGGCGTAGGCTTGCATCTGAATTTCATATACTTTAATCTGGTCAAAGACAGATTTTGCCTGTTGCAAAACCCGTTCGACCAGTTGCTCCATCCCCGTCAAGTCACCATTCAGATAGGCGGCTTCTGCTGCTGATGTGTGTAATTCCAAGCAAAGCCTATATTGTTGTTGCCAAGCATTAGACTCGATGAGGTTTCGACCGATGCTAAAATATTCAACGGCTGCCCGATAAGCTGTTGATGCTAATGCTTTACGTCCTGCCGTCAGATTTAACTGGGCTAGCCGATCCCGTTCAACTTGGGTGGTGAGCAAGTCTACTCCATAATTCAACTGATTCACAATTTCAAAAATCTTTTCTTCCTGTGCCTCTTCTGGTGTTTTTTGTAGAAGCAAGTACCCGATTTTGAGATGGGTGGTTTGTTTTTGTGCTTCAGGAATCAAAGAATATGCAGCTTGTTGTACTCGGTCATGTAGGAAACGATAGCTAACTCTCGCTTCACCCACACCCTTCTCTTGGTAATCGTCTCTTTTGAGGTCAGCGTCGTCGAACTCCTGGAAAAACTTGTAGATTTCACTCTCCGGCAGCACAAACCCCTCTTGTAACCCTCCCCATAAATCCGTAGCAACCTGCTCTGGAGTTTGCTCGCACACTACCGCTAAGGTTTCTAGATCAAACTGGTTACCTATACAAGCTGCTAGCTTCAACACCTCCTGGGTGGCCTCGGGCAGTTTCCGCAACCGCCCCACTACGAACTCCACCACATCCTCCGTTAGTGACAACTGTCGCACTTGGGTCAAATCGCACTGCCATCCCCCTTGACTTACTCCCTTACCAAGGGGGGATTGAGGGGGGATGAAGGCAATATAACCATCCTTATGCAACCCCTGCAAAAACTGAGTGGCAAAGAAGGGATTTCCTTTTGTTTTTTGATAGACTAATTGGGCTAACGGTGTCGCCAGTTCCTCTGAACACACCAAGGTATCAGCCACTAAACGAGTGATATCCCTTTCCCCCAAAGGATCTAGGATTAGATTATTTAGTTTTGCTCCCTGTTTCTCAATTTCAGCTAGAGTCAGCATCAAGGGATGGGCGGGAAATACCTCGTTATCCCGATAGGCTCCCAACACCAGCAAATATCCAGTTTCCGACTCCTCCATCAAAAACTTCAGCAGCTTTAAGGAGGCAGAATCGACCCACTGCAAGTCGTCGAGAAACATGACTAGGGGATGCTCTTTGGTGGTGAATACCCGCACGAATTTGCCAAACAACAGGTTAAAGCGGTTTTGCGCTGCATTTCCCGACAGTTCGGGAACAGGGGGCTGTTGCCCAATAATCCTTTCCAGTTCGGGAATCACATCAATCAGCACCTGACCATTTTCACCAACCACTTCCAAGATTTTTGCCTTCCAGGTAGACAGGTCTGCATCCGACTCACTTAGCAATTGACTCATCAAGTCTCGAAAAGCTTGGACGAAGCCGGAGAATGGAATATTGCGATTGAATTGGTCGAATTTGCCTTTGATAAAATAGCCCCGTTGCTTGACTATCGGCTTATGGACTTCATTGACCACAGCAGTTTTTCCAATGCCCGAAAACCCCGCTACCAGCATCATCTCCCTATTGCCCTCTGCCACTCGCTCAAAGGCATCAAGCAGGATTTGTACTTCCTCATCTCGACCATAGAGTTTTTCGGGAATCAGGAAGCGATCGCACAGATCCCTTTCCCCAAGCTCAAAGGGGATAAGCTCTCTCGCAGTCTCTAACTGTTGTAGACACCGCTCAAAGTCATGTTTCAACCCCAGGGCACTCTGATAGCGTTCTTCCCCATTCTTGGCCATCAACTTGAGGACAATCCCCTGCAACACCTCTGGCACGTACCCCTGCTCACTACTCTCGGGAAACTTGACCTTTTGAGCAATATGGCAATGCACCAACTCCATCGGGTCGCGGGTAGCAAAGGGCAATTGTCCAGTCAGGAGCTGAAAAAAGGTCATCCCCAGGGAATAGAAGTCTGTGCGGTAATCCAGACCCCGGTTCATCCGTCCCGTTTGTTCCGGAGAAATATAGGCGAGGGTTCCTTCAAGAACATTAGGGTTGATCAGTTGTTGCTGTTCTTTGGGCAGCAAGCTGGAGATACTGAAGTCGATGAGTTGGACTTGTTTGGTTTCAGGGTGGATGAGAATATTACTCGGTTTGATGTCTTTGTGGATGATCCGTTGCTGAGTAAGATATTGGAGGGCATCAGCCAGTTTAATGGCCAGGATGAGAAATTCCTTCAGGGTTTGGGAGGAGTTTGGCCAATAGTTGGAGAGGGGGACTGCACCCTGATCGGGCATCACCAAGGCATAACCGTTGCCGTAGCGTTCCAGGGCTAGAGGTCGCACAATAGCGGGATGTTCCAGGTGGCGGGTAATAACGTATTGGTTGCGGAACCGTACTAGATCGTTGAAGCGGGGAAAGGGATTACGGAGAACTTTAATCGCTACTCGACGGCGATCGCTCTCCCGGATTCCCCGATAGACTAAGGTGCGGTTTCCGGCATATATTTGGTTTGTTTGTTGATAACCAGGTAAACAAAGGGGAGACTTAAGCATATTATATTTATAGATAGACAGAAGAAGGTTTTTTGGTGTTGGTGAATTAGTGTATGGTATTAATCTTAATTATTTAGGAGTCAGGAGTCAGGAGTCAGGAGTCAGGAGGAAAGAAAGAAGAAGAAAGAATAGTAGAGGGAGAAAGTTTTTTGTTTGCGCTCTGATCCGGACAAGAAATCATACCTCAAATCACCAACGCCGGTTTTTTATTACTCTAATTAAACGGACTTGATCTAACCAAATAGTCTAACCCTCATAAAGAGAGCTAGAACTAGATGAAATTGTTATTAATTATAGCGCTACGCGCTAGGGAATAGGGAATAGGGAATAGGGAATAGTAGACTAATAAAGGGTTTTAGGATTTATAAATGTCCTAACCTAAATGGTTAGCGCTATATTGATCAGGGCAGATTTTGCTGGAGAAACTCCTCAGCAGCAAATTTATCCAAAGGCTTTGCTAAAAAATATCCTTGAACAAATTCACATCCTAAAGCTTTCAATTGTTGTAGTTGAGTTTCTGTTTCCACTCCTTCTGCTACAACATTCATGTTCAGACTATGGGCAAGTGCAATAATCATCTTGACCATTTCTAAACCACCTGAATTATCCTCCATCCGCGTCACGAATGCTCGGTCAATTTTTAAAGTGTCAATTGGAAATTCATGGAGGCGACTGAGTGAGGAGTAACCTATACCAAAATCATCAATACAGATATTAATTCCTAAGTCTTTCAATCTTTGTAGCACCTGAATCTGAGCCTCAGAATTTTCTAAAAGACAACTTTCAGTAATTTCGATTTTCAGACTACTTCCGGGTAACTCAGTAGCATCTAAAATACCTTGAATATTCTCCATTAAATCACTTTGCTTAAGCTGGATAGTTGAGAAATTAATATTCAATACTAGAGATAGCTGTTGAGAGAATTTATTTCGCCAATGTTGTAGCTGACGACAAGCTTCTTGAAACACCCACCATCCTAAAGGACTAATTAATCCGGTTTCCTCCGCAACAGAAATAAACTTAGTTGGACAGATGCTTCCATCACGAGTAAACCAGCGAATCAATGCTTCAAAGCCATTCAAACAACCTGTACTTAGTTCAATAATTGGTTGATAATACAGAGAAAAATCTTCCTGCTCAATTGCTTGTCGGAGTTTATTTTCTAGGTGTAATCGTTCCATCGCACTTGCTTGGATACTCGGATCAAAAATCACATACTGATTTTGGCCTCTGGCTTTAGCACAATACATGGCAGCATCAGCATCACGGAGCAACTCGTCTGGTGTCTTATATTGTCTAGTGCTGAGAGCAATTCCAATACTAGCTCCGAGATGAATTTCATATTCATTGAGTAAGAAAGATTCTTTGAACTGTTCCTGAACCCTTTGGGTTATCGAGATCGCTTCATGGATATTATTGAGTTCTTCGAGTAGAATCACAAATTCATCTCCACCAAAACGAGCAACTGTGTCTGAAGTTCGAACAGAAACTTTTAATCGTTCTGCAACTGCTGCCAGAAGACTGTCTCCCACAGAGTGTCCCAGACTGTCATTGACAACTTTGAAGCGTTCTAAGTCGATAAACAAAAGAGCATATAAATAGTCAGGGTAGCGTTGAGCATGGGAAATATTATGTTGTAATAAATTATTTAACCAGATTCGATTCGGTAATCCTGTGAGGGCATCATGAACTGCATCGTATTCAAGTTGAGCATACATTTTTTCAATTTGCTGTTGCTTCTTTCGCATCTTTTGGACAAACTGTAAAGTTTTTCTAATCGTCGTTTCTAAGTCTTGAAAATCAATCGGTTTGATTAGGAAATCAAATGCTCCACGATTCATTGCAGTTCTAATATTAGTAAGATCGCCATAAGAAGAAAGCACAACTGCTTTAATGTTGTCATCAATATCAGATAGCTCACTTAATAGAGTTAAACCATCCATTTCTGGCATATTAATATCAGTAAGCACAACATCAATATGGCCTTCCTCCTTGAGTTTATTTAAGGCTTCTATTCCATTTTGTACAAAAACAAAATCAAATTCTTTTGCTCTAATATTTTTGCGGAAGCGCTGTTTGATTAGGCGTTGAAGCTCAATTTCATCATCAACGACTAGGATTTTTGCTATTTGGGGTTTTTCTTCTTCAGGGGTTGCTGATTCAGAAAGAATAGTATTCATTTAACATCTAATATATATAACTATATATCACTATAAATTAAATTGTCAAAAATGTTGTTAGAGTGACATTAGTCAAAAAGTAAGCGATCGCTTACTTAATAAGCACTCCTTATTCTGATTCTATATAAAGCATTTAAAATAAAATTCCTCCAGGGATATAATTTAGCTTTTAGTCAACTTAATTCTGTGATTATATATCTTAACTTGTTTCTCAGTTTATCTAAAATTTGTCTATATAAATATCTACATTTGAATACTCATATCATGTCTGTTGGTATCGTTTGTATCAAAACTGGATCAATATCAACCTTATATTAGAGTTTTTCTTTCTTTTAAAACTTCTTCCCTCTCTCCTAGATAACTAAAGCCTTCTCTCTTCCTTCTTTCTTGCCGAAATAATTAATAATTAAGCAATTAAATAATTAGATAATTCACGCCTTGAAGCCTCCTCTTTCAAGGGAAAAAAATAAATATTTTCCCTAAAAGGGAGAGGTAATTATCAATTATCCATTAATGAACTTCCCTATATAATACCGATGCTACCAGACATGATATTACAAATAAATAGGGCTTGCTGTGCTGATTATAGCCGTTTTCACAAAGGTAGACTACAAAATTTCTTCCTTCTTCCTTCTTCCTTCTTCCTTGAAACCCAAAGCTCTGTACTCTATATTAATGAAAACTGCTATAAATATCACAGAATTTACAGATAAAGGTTTTAGTATTTTTAGGTCCTGAAAAAGTGCAAGGTATTCAGTCTAAAAAGCTTAAAAAGTTAGGATTTTAGGGTGCATAATACCATTTCTCAAAAATATTGCTATATTTGATTGGATGGGGTAGGGAGGTGTGGGGAAGGGACGTTGCATGCAACGTCCGTACACATAATAATAATTAACATTAACTGACTAATAATTAGGGAATAATTGATTTTACCTATGTTAATTACTTGATAACTGAAGTGTGAGTCAGGTATAGCATTAATGTATGCTAATTGGTATAAGACAGAAAAATCAAGGGATAATTCTTCCGACGACCTTCTCTAAATTCCCCATTCCTCCTGTACGGGTGATTTCCTACGGAATGCTCCGCAAACGCGAAGAACCCCTACGACTCCTGACTCCTGACTCCTGCCACTTATACTTTTTCAGCAAACCCTAATTAGGTAGTCTCACAATTACTTCCGTAAACTCACCCGGTTTACTATCAATATTTATACTACCTTGATGCTGCTTCACAATAATATCATGGGTCAGTGATAAGCCCAATCCAGTCCCTTCACCGGGTGGTTTGGTTGTAAAGAATGGGTCTAATATTTTGGACTCTATCCCTAGTTCAATGCCACAGCCATTATCACGAATTCGTATTTCCACTTGCTGGTCCAGGATCTGGGTAGATACCCACAGGGTAGGACTATAGTCAATTGTCCCTAGAGGAGAATTAGCTCTGAGTTGATTTTGCTTAGAACGCATGGCATCAAAGGCATTGTCCATCAAATTGATCAAGGCACGGATGAAACTACTGGGAATTACTTTAATCAAGTCCAAATTGGCGGCATAGTTAGTGCGAATAGAGGGATTAAAAGGCTTATCCTGTTCTTTTTTGCTATGGGAGACTAGCTTTATAGCTTGGTCTAGCAAGTCATGGAGATTGGTGGCCTGCGGGATAGATTGCTTGTGTTCTACACGAGTATGTTGCATCATGGTTTCAATGATTTGTGTGGCTCGAACGCTATGGTGGGAAATAGTTGTAGCATTTTCCTGTAAATCATCAATTATAGATTGAGTTAATTCTAAAGTTTCTGGATCTAGGATAGAAAGTACAGGTTCGAGGGTCTCCAATAGTTCTTGAGAAAGTTCGACGGAACCTTCAGCATAGTTTTTGACAAAATTTAGAGGGTTGCGTAGTTCATGGGCGACACCTGCGGTGAGGGTCCCAAGAGAGGCCAATTTTTCCTGGCTCATAATGCGTTGTTGGGCTGCTTTAAGTTCGGCGCTGCGCTCTTCTACTTTTTGCTCTAATGTCTGGGAATAATTACCTAATTCCTCGTTTGCTTGCTCTAATTCCCGATTGACTTTGGCTAATTCGATTAATAATTTTTCTCGCTCTGCTTCGATTTGTTTGCGCTCGCTAACATCCATTATTAAACCATCCCAGACAATTGAGTCATCTGCTCGTTGAATAGGATGGGCTACTACTTGAATCCATTTCACTATTCCCGACGGTGTAACAATACGAAATTCTAGGTTGAACTGCAGTATCTGGCTAAGGTTAGCAAGCATCTGATCAACTAGCGAGCGATCTTCAGGATGTTCAAAGTCTCGAAGACTATATTTGCCAGCCATCATTTCTTCCGCAGATACCTCATATATATCGAAACAACCAGAGCTTGCATAGAAAACCTTCGTCGATCCATCAGTTGCAATTAAGAGTTGATAGATCATCCCTGGAATGTTGGCAGTTAGATAGCGAAAGCGAGTTTCACTGTCCTGTAATTTCTTTAAGGAAACTTCTAACTGCTGGGCGTAGGCTTGGGATTGTTTATACAGACGGGCTTTTTCCAGGGAAATGGCAGCTTGGCTACAAAGGAAGTTGATAATCAGCAGGCGATCGCTTGTAAAGACATCACTAGCTAATTGATTTTGCAAATACAGAATACCAATCAATTGTCTTTGATTCAGGAGTGGCAAACATAGTATACTCTGGGGTGATTTCTGACTCAGATACTCATCCATGACTGGTAAATCCATTTTCAGACTGTCAATTATTACTATTTCTTGGGTATTTTTGACATACTGAATCAGCTTTATGGGCAGGTTAGGATTACCTTCTAGGGGTTGTGTACAAAGCTCAGTAGTTTTCAATGTGGTAATTGCTTCAACTTGCCATTTTCCTTGGGAATTAGGGAGAATTAAAGCACAGCTATCTGCTCCTGAGTTTTGGAGAATAATTTTAGTCAGGTGGTACAGAAGTTCATCAAGTTGAATGATGCTGGAAATGCTCTGAGAGGCTTTGAGAATAGCCGCTAAATCTAGGGTTGTATTGAGGTTTGAAGAAGATTTGTCCGTCATTGAGTTGGAGAGGGAAAAGGTAGAATGGGTAGCTAGGTTGGCTAAGGTTTCGAGAGGATTGTTTGGGGCTACCTGCTCCAGAATAGGTTGCAGCAAATGGGGGTAGCACTGCTCTAACTCATTAGTTTTCGCTTTAGCCCCCCAGTTAGCATAACCATAATAGGCTTCCTGGAGGTAGCCAGCAGCGACTTTTTCTTTGCCCCAATCCAGATAAAATTTCGCTGCAAGTTCATTGGCAAGGGCTTCTTCTTGAAAGTATTTATTTTCTTTAGCACCAGAAATAGCACGATCGTAAAAATCCCCAGCTTGATAATTCTGTCCTAAGATACGACTTTTTTCCGCTTCCACCAGATCGACTTTATGTTGATGATTCATTGGTGCATGATGTGCCCAATGTTTCATTTTTTCATGATTAGTAGCAACCCGTTGCCAAAGACTTTCCCTTTCCTCGGTACCAACCTTAGTCTCCTTACATAAGGCAAGGCGTGTTAGAGAATCATAAAAATAAAAAATTGGTATTACAGCTATACCTGTCTGTCCTTCTGAATACTTTTCAAATTCTGCTGCATTTTTGAGGGATCGAGCGAATTCTCCAAATAAATAACAGAGGATTAGTTTGTTGAAATACAAGTAACCTATCGCTGTAGTGTCGTTGGATATTTGATGTTGTAATAACTTTTCCTCTTCATCATAAACCTCACCCTTTAAATAAGACCGATTTTTAGATTCGTTCTGTAAATTTAGCACAGATTGCCAAAAAATAGCGATATAATTTAAACTTGTTTCTTGCTTAATTTTCTGAAGTGCATGATAGTATTTCTCCATATCTGCGCTCACTTCACCAAGATTATTTCCCACCAAAAAGGAAACATAGCAATAGGCAAAAGCTGCATAGCTAGCAAATTCTAAATCTCCCGTTTCTATTCCATTGGCATAAGATTCTTGAAGGGGCTTTAAGATTGCTCTCAATGGTTCTTTCCAATGGATAACACAAGAATAAGCCACATTAAAGATTTTAGATTTAAGTTGGTTAGCATTTAGTTTTGATAAAACAGACAAACCCAGTTTTCCAAATTGATAACCTGTCTCAATATCTCCCACAATTCCACACAAAATTAACCCGTAATTTGTATAAGCAACTGCTGATTCGGGGGAATTACCATAGTCAATAGAAATAAGAACTTGTTTACATACCACCAGAGGAAGTAGGTTGGGAGCAACAATATAAACAGGGATAAATATATTCGAGAGAATTTGCATCGCAGCTAATTTTTCTGGTTCGGTTATCCCTGGTAAATCGATTAATCGATCGATGTCTATACCGTTCAACTTGGGGGCAATTTCCTGGAAAGCTTCCTGAATATTAGCCGGAGTCACTGGAGTCGGAAAACTCACCCCTAACTGCTCCAAAACGGCAAGACCAATATTTGTAGCTTCTTTGAGTTTCTTCTGAGCTGAGTAAGCTTTGATTTTCACTTCATCAACTTTGATGCGATCTAGAATGTTAGCAGTATGAACATCTAATACTTTCGCCAGTTGCTCCATTTCCTCGAAGTCACCATTCAGATAGTCTCCCTCAATTTCTGACTCGTATAATGCTAAAGTAAGAGAGTAATGAGACTTCCAGGAATTTTGAGGTAAGAGTTTGCGACCAACCCTGAAATATTCAACTGCTGCATGATAAGCTGTTGATGCTAAAGCTTTACCTCCTGCTGTCAGATTTAACTGAGCCAGGCGCTCGCGTTCGCTCTGAGTACCTAGCAAGTCTACTCCATAATTCAATTGATTCACAATTGCAAAAATCTTTTCGTCCTGCACCTCTTGTGGAGTATTTTTCAGCAACAACCGTCCGATTTTCAGATGGGTAGTTTGTTTCTGCTCGTTGTTGGGAATCAGAGAATAGGCAGCTTGCTGCATTCGGTCATGGAGAAATCGGTAATGGAGCATCTGGGACTCTGGCTCTAACTTCTGCTCTTCCCTACCCACATAAAACTTGTAGATTTGACTCTGAGGCAAAACTAAACCTTGTTGCAGCGCTGACCACAAAGCTGTTGCGGTTTCGATGTCCAATCGCTCAGAAACAATGGCTAAGGTTTCTAAATCAAATTGGTTGCCAATGCAAGCGGCTAGTTTGAGAATCTCTTGGGTGGATATGGGTAATTTTTGTAACTGCAATGCCATAAACTCCACGACATCATTCGTCAGTGCTGCATCCTGTACTCGAACGATATCACACTGCCAATGCCCAGCTTGCCTATCAAACTCAATCAGCCCATCTTCATGTAAAACTTTGAGAAACTGGGTGGCAAAAAATGGATTTCCCTGGGTCTTCTGATGCACTAAATCTGTGATCGGTTGGGCAAATTCCTCCCCACAATGAAGTGTATCAGCTACCAGATGATTGAGGCTATTTTGACTTAAGGGTTGTAGGGTAATGGTATTCAATATTGCCCCCGCTTTAGTCAGCCCATCTAAGGCTAACATCAAGGGATGGGTGGGTGAGACTTCGTTGTCTCTATAAGCTCCAATTAATAACAGATAACCTCTTTCTACATCCGTCATCACCAAATTCATCAAGTTCAGGGAAGCTGAATCTACCCATTGTAAGTCATCTAAAAATATTACTAACGGATGCTCTGGGGTCGAAAAAACTTGAGTGAATTTCTGCAAGAGTAAATTAAACCGATTTTGGGCTGCAGTACCGGATAGCTCAACAGCAGCAGGTTGCTCTCCAATAATCTGCTGTAGTTCGGGAATAACATCAATGATGACCTGCCCACTTTCCCCTACGGCAGTCATAATTTTAGACTTCCAACTTTGGAGTTCAGCATCGCTTTCACTTAGAAGTTGTCTCATTAAATCTCGAAAAGCTTCCACGAACGCAGAGAAAGGAATGTTGCGATTGAATTGATCAAATTTTCCTTTGATAAAGTAGCCCCGTTTTTCGACAATTGGTTTATGCACCTCATTCACGACAGCAGTTTTGCCGATACCTGAGAAACCAGCAACTAAAAGAAGTTCGCTACTGGAAACTCCCTTGTTGCTATTCCTAGCTACCTGTTCAAAAGCATGAAGCAAGGTTTTGACTTCCCTTTCCCGTCCGTAGAGCTTTTCGGGAATCAAGAAGCGATCGCATACATCCCGCTCCCCAAGCTCAAAGGGGATAATTGTTTTTGTAGCTTTCCACTGGTACAAACATTTCTCCAAGTCATGTTTCAGACCCAAGGCACTCTGATACCGCTCTTCTGCATTCTTGGCCATCAACTTAATTATAATTGCCTGCAACGCTTCTGGTACTTTCCTCTGCCACTTATCTACTGGAAACTTTACCTTCTGGACCAGATGAGAATGCAGTAACTCCATCGGATCTTTTGTGGCAAAGGGCAATTCTCTCGTCAGGAGTTGAAAACAGGTTATACCCAGGGAATAAAAATCGCTGCGGTAGTCAATACCCCGGTTCATCCGTCCCGTTTGTTCCGGGGACATATAGGCCAGGGTTCCTTCTAGAACATTAGGGTTGATCAGTTGTTGCTGTTCTTTGGGTAGTAAGCTAGAGATACTGAAGTCTAGGAGTTGAACTTGAAGGGTTTGAGGATGAATTAGAATATTACTAGGCTTAATGTCTTTGTGGATGATGCGCTGTTGACTCAGATAGTGAAGTGCCTCAGCCAGTTGAATGGCTATGTTGAAAAAATTGATGAGGTTTTGGTCAGAGTTAGGCCAATACTTGGAGAGGGCGATAGCTCCTTCATCGGGCATTACCAGAGCATAACCATTGCCGTAGCGTTCCAAGGCAACAGGCCGAACAATGGAGGGATGTTCCAAGTGTTGGGTAATAACGTATTGGTTGCGGAAACGTACTAGATCATTGAAGTGGGGAAAGGGATTCCGCAGAACTTTGATGACTACTTGACGGCGATCGCTCTCCTGGATTGCTCGATAGACTAAGGTTCGTTTGCCAGCATATATTTGGTCTCTTGCTTGATAACCAGCTAAGTTGAGCATCATCACTACAAAATTCACAAAAGATTACCTTTTGTATTTTACTTCATTTTCAGCTCAACTTAAAAAAAAATTAAGGCGTTGCTGAATCAAGGTATGAAAATAAAAATTGAACAATCTGAAATAGTTGTTCTTCAATAGTTTACCAATTATCAAAAAATACAAGTCATACCCATGCATCAGCAAGGCCAAAATTAAGTTATGTTCATGTTGCGCAGCAAAACGCACCCTACTAGACTGATAAATTTAGTAGAGACAAGACAACATAGTATCAATTCCTGTTTGAAAAGCAACTGCAGCATTTGCACTCATGTCACGGGGAACACAAACCCGATTCCGGAGAAAAGCTAGAGCGATCGCGCCAATGGCAGCATTAGCAGAGGTTTTCTCTTTAACTTCCTTTTGTTGTTCAGTTTTGGCATCAACCGAGCGTTCAGAAAATGATGGAATACTTCCCTCAATTAAATAATAAACCAAACCTCTTAAGTAAACATCAATAACTGATTCAATTTTTGGTAAACTCTCCTGACTCACCCATGCTTTAATTCCTGAATTTTTGAGAATATCAGCAACAACAGTTTGATAGTTACTACTTAATCTTCCTGCTGCCTCCATTCGATAGTCTTTTTCCAGACTGGCCAATTCTGCTTGCGGTTCTGGTTTACTCTCGTAAATAGACTGTACACGAAATATCTTTTGCATGACCAAATTATTAGTTCGAGCATTTGGTTTGATGCGTTGATAAGCCTGACGTTGGTCGATCGCCATGAGCCATTGATTAATTCGAGGAAAGCGATCGTTATTAGATATAGAGTACCCCCGAAATGGAGGTAAATTTGCTGCTAACCTTCTGAGACCAGAAGTATACATTATATCCACCAAGCTAAACTCGTGCATAAAATAAACACCAGGATACCGACCTAATATTTCCTCACACTGGTCTAACTTATTCTCAAAAGTTGTTTGCAAATTCAGAAGTTGTGCCTCTTTTTCTTCAGGTGTCATTTCTGTATTCTGCTGAGAATTAGAGAGAAACTGATATCCTGCCTTAACTAAACCATTACTGTCAAAATTTTCAATCATATCTAAAGCCACAGACCTTTCTTCAGGTTCCTTCGGCAATAGGGGAAAGCTATCAAATTTCTGTTCTAAAGCCAGTAAAATATCTTTAGATTCATAAATTAATTCTCCTTCAATTTTCACTGCCGGAACTAACCCAGTGGGAACCATATCCTTGTACCATTGTGGCTTGTCTCTTAAGTTTATCAACTGAACTTCAAAAGGGATTTGTTTTTCTTCTAAGGCCAACCAAACTCTTTCACAGAAAGGACACCAAGCATGAGTATCTCGATAAAGCAAAACAGATGGTTTTTCTCCAGGTTTTAGTCGATTAAGATAACTAGATATTGTTGCAGTTCCAGGACTTTGATCTGTTCTTAATATCCATTTTGCTGTGGTATTTTGTTGGGCAATCTGTAGTAATTCTTCCCAGTTAGGAAGAGGTTTATTATGGGATACATCTGTTACCATTGGTAAATTTAATCTTTTTTAGTGTATGAGCGATTAATTTTAAATTATATCATAACGCGCTAGGGAATAGGGAATAGGGAATAGGGAATAGGGAATAGGGAATAGTAGACTAATAAAGGGTTTTAGGATTTAGAAATGTCCTAACCTTAATGGGTAGCGCTATATCCCCATCGACTGTATCTGAAACGAAACCCAACCTACAAATACTAATCTTTCCGGTCAAAAATTTCAGAAATTAACTGCTTAAATTTGCCATCCTGATTATATTTAACAGTCATCCTTTTATAGTTAGTAAAAGTATAGTCAAATATAGACAGACTTGATTTCCGGCGCAGAAATTCCCCTTCACTTTTACTTTGAGAGATTAATTCTCCCAGTGCAGGATGGCAGAAATAAGTGACCAGTTACAAAATCCTGAAAGTCTTACTAATCAATACTTCTGATTTCTGACTTCTGATTTCTGACTTCCGCGTAGCAGCACTAGGGTATTATAACTAGATAGTATTGAGATTACTATCAACTTTTAACTTAATTATGTTAACTCCTGGACAAACACTAAAAGAACGCTACCAGCTACAAAAACAATTAGGTCCTACTGTAATAGGTCGCAAAACTTGGCTAGCATTTGACTCCCAACTGCAAGAACAAGTAACTCTCAAAATGTTAGCTTATAGTCCTGAAATATTAGGGCAAGAATTAAATTTATTTCAGACAGAAGCCAAAATTTTACAAGCTCTAAATCATCCCCATATTCCTCGTTATCGCGATTACTTTTCCTTAGATAAAGAAGAAAATTTAGGTTTGCCTTGGTTTGCATTAGTGCAAGATTATATTCCCGGTTTTTCCCTCCAAGAATTATTGGATAGAGAGAAAAAATTCACAGAAGAGGATGTCAAAAAAATTGCTAAAGAAGTATTAGAAATTCTGATTTATCTCCACGAACTAGAGCCTCCAGTTTTGCATCGAGATATTAAACCGAGTAATTTAATTATGGGTGCAGACCAACAAATTTATTTAGTAGATTTTGGCGCAGTACAATCTCAAGGTAATGCTCAGGGAGTAACTTTTACTATTATTGGAACTAGCGGTTATGCTCCCCTAGAACAATTTTGGGGTAGAGCAGTTCCAGCTTCAGACTTATATGCTTTAGGTGCAACTTTAATTCATTTACTAACTGGAATTTCCCCTGTAGATTTACCGCAAAAAAATTATCAGATTCAATTTACTGACAAGGTGAATATTAATCCTAGTTTTGCTGCTTGGATTAATCAAATCACAGAAATGGATTTAGAAAAACGCTTTCAAAATGCCCGTGAAGCTTTGACATCTCTCGACTCAAAACCAAAACTCCAACCATTAGTTACACCTAAAAAAAATATTCTCAATTTTAGCACTATTATTACGATTAATAAATCTCCAGATAGGATGGAAGTCTATACTCATGCACCTAGTTTAAGAGAAATTAAAAGTTCTGGAATTTTCGGTGCATTTTTGTCTATATTTGTAGGTTTAATGCTAACTAATCCTGTTTATGGAATTTTGTTATTTATCCTAGTTTTAGCAGGAATATTTGTATTATTTGGGGAAAAGAATTATATTTATTTCGACCATGATATTTTTAGAATAGAAAGACATATATTAGATTTTACTTACGGAAAAATTCAGGGAAATACTAGAGATATTGTAGAAATTTTAGCATCTAAATTTGAATCAGGTTATCAAGTGATAGTTCAATCTCAAAATAATAAATATCAATTAGATAAAGCAATGAATCTTAAAGATAGTACATCCTTGGTTGAGGAAATTAATGAATGGTTGAAATCGAATTAATCAGATTTGATATAAAATATTACTTTTGACTTTTAACTTTCCTGAAACAGTATAACCAGATTTGATATGATAACTGTTAGCTGATAACTGATAACTGAATAAATGTCTCTGTTTCACCAACCCAATAAGCTATCATCTAGCGATCGCCTGCTCCAAGGAATAGCCATCGCTACTAATCGCCTATTGACAGTCAAAGACCACCATGAGTCAGTTCAGGCTGCTCTAAATGCTCTAGGCCCAGTTATGGATGTCGATCGGATCTATATATTCCAAAATCATCCCCATCCTGAAACTGGGGAACCTGCTAGCAGTCAGCGCTGGGAGTGGGTAGCTGAGGGCGTGCAGCCAGAAATTGACAACCCGGAACTGCAAAATCTTCCCTATCCAGAAATTCTGCCTCGTTGGTATGATACCCTCTCCCAAAAACAGCCGATTTTAGGTATAATTAGAGACTTTCCTAAAGTGGAGCAAGACCTATTACAGCCCCAAGGAATTCTGTCTATCCTGGTAGTACCAATTTTTATCCGAGACTATTTCTGGGGATTTGCTGGATTTGATGATTGCCAGCAAGAGCGTCAATGGAGTGACAGTACAAAAGCAGCACTAATGGCGATCGCTGGCAGTATTGGAGGAGTAATTTCTCAATGGGAAACTGAAGCTAACCTCAAGCAACTCAATGAAACCTTGGAAGAGCGAGTCAAAACCCGCACTACTGAACTTGAGCAGGCAAAGGAACTTGCTGAATCTGCTAACCATGCTAAAAGTGAATTTCTGGCTAATATGAGCCATGAACTTCGTACACCACTCAATGGTATTTTGGGCTATGCTCAAATCCTTAATCGTTCTAAGAAACTGGCGGAAAAAGAGCGCCACGGCGTTCAAATTATTTACCAATGTGGCTCTCATTTGCTAACCCTAATTAATGATATATTAGATTTATCCAAGATTGAAGCTCGCAAACTGGAACTTAGCACTCAAGAGATTCACTTTCCTTCTTTTTTGCAAGGGGTGGTAGAAATTTGTCGGGTTCGATCTGATAACAAAGGACTTAACTTTAGCTATCAACCTGATGCCAATCTTCCTACAGGAGTCATTACCGATGAAAAACGACTGCGCCAAGTGTTGATTAATCTCCTTGGTAACGCTGTCAAGTTTACTGAAACAGGAACTATCGCTTTCACAGTAGAAAATCTTAAATTATCACATATCACTGGAGAAAATTCTAAGGCTTGCATCAACTTCCAAATCAAAGACACCGGAGTTGGTATTGCCGAAGCAGAAATAGATAAAATATTCCAATCCTTTGAGCAAGTTGGTGACAAAAAAAATCGGGCCGAAGGTACAGGTTTAGGTTTAGCAATTAGCCAAAGAATTGTACAATTAATGGGTGGCAATATTCAAGTCAAGAGCGAACTAGGAAAAGGTAGTATTTTTAGTTTTCAGGTAGATTTACCGATCGCTCACAACTGGATACAAAAAGTTTCCACGAGCCATGGAGAGCAAATTATTGGTTATGAGGGAGTACCTCGCCATCTACTTGTAGTGGATGACAGATGGGAAAATCGTTCAGTTTTGCTGGAGTTGTTAGAACCTTTGGGGTTTAAGGTGACAGAGGCAGAAAATGGTCAAGAAGCATTGGATAAACTCAGACAACAAAAATTCGATCTGATGATTACAGATATACATATGCCTGTAATGAGTGGTTTCAAAATGCTTAAACATTTACGCAATGACGAGCAGCTCAAAAATACAATCGTGATTGTATCATCAGCATCAGTGTCAGATATGGATCGGGAAAAAAGCTTAGATGCAGGAGGTGATGATTTTCTATCCAAACCTGTAAATGCTGAAGAACTATTCACTTTGCTTGTTAAGTATCTACAACTAAGTTGGAAATATGAGAAAATTAACTCAGAGGCAACTCCTACGATCGCTCAAAATGATAGTTCAGAAATGGTTATACCTCCAGTAGAGGATTTACAAATCTTATTCGAGTTAGCCCAGCATGGTTTGCTGCTCAAGCTAGGAAAAACTGCTGAACAAATTGGGCAAAAGAGCGATCGCTATCTACCCTTTACACAGAAAATTTCACAACTAGCAAAGGAATTTCAAGCAGAAGAAATTGAGATATTAATCCAAAAATACCTTGACTATTAGTAATCTCTAATATAGAACCCATTTGGTATAGCACTACGCCAATAGGTTAGGACGTTTATATAGCGCTACGCGAAGCGTGAATAGGGAATAGGGAACAGGGAACAGTATACTGTTAAAGGGTTCCATGATTTATAACTGTCCTAACCTGAATTCGTAGTGCTATAAATGCTCAAAGTAAGTCAGGGATTACTTTTGACTTTTGAATTGCGCGTAGCGCTATATCTCCAGAAAATAAGTTGGAGGGAGAATTAATTGATAAAAAATGGGTAAGAATTGATTTGATGATTGGATATCTAATACACCCCATCTCCCCATCTCTCCCCAGTTCCCTACTCTCAATCTATAATTTTAAATAGAGCCGTTCAGGAGTTCTATAAAATATAGTGATACAGTTATCCCATTAGCTACTTCTCATCAAGACAAATCTTTGGTATCATACTATTATACTTGTCGCTTTATAACTTAAAAAATCCCAAAAAACTTTGTTCTGTAAGGATTATAGCTATTGGAAACTAACACACGCTGGTAATTATTTTCCTGTCTGGGTTTGAGCGATTTTTTGCCTCTATTTAGCGACAACTCTATTAGACATCTCCAAAAATAAAAAATGAAATCAATTCAAGATATGAAATCAACAATTTCATTCCCTATTCCCTATTCCCTATTCCCTATTCCCTGACTTCTGCAAGAAGTCTATTATTATGTTTGGCTTGGAATTACTAAAAAATTACAATTATTCTCAAGAAAAGCAAAAGCAGAAACTGGAGCAGATTTATGGAGCAGCAAAAAGATTAGAGCGATTAATTAATGATTTATTGAATATGGCTTTACTAGAATCTGGTAAACTTCGTCTGAAGCGCAAAAAGACAGAAATCATTGGTATTATTCAGTCTAGCATCTCCAACTTTGAACCGATCGCTGCTCAAAAAAATCAGTCTTTTCTAAGTCAATTCCCAAAAACATCTAGTCCTATAGTCTCTGTGGATGCTAATTTGATTCATAGAATTATAGATAACCTGCTCTCGAATGCAATTAAATTTTCCCCAAAAAATAGTCAAATTATAGTTAATTTAGAAATTATTAACTCTGGCGATTACAAAATCCAGGTCATCGACTCCGGTCCTGGTGTTCCCGAAACAATACAACAAAAGATTTTTGAGAAATACGAAATTGGCACAACTATGTTAGATACCTCGCAAATCGGATTAGGTTTAGCCTTCTGTAAAATGGCTGTTGAGGCACATAATGGGGAAATTACGGTGATAAACAATCAACCACAAGGAGCTATCTTTGAGATTACCTTACCAATATAATAGACTTCTGGTGAAAAAGATATATAGCAACGTGCGCTGGTATGTTTACATGGTACAAATAATACTAATGTAGTATATGCAAAAATATTGATAATGGGAGTAAAATTTTACACTACATTTAATGACAAGAGTAGTATGTAAATATGCGAGCGCTCACTGCTAT
>JBCDJM010000035.1:0-39609 GCA_038747755.1 Cyanobacteria bacterium P01_H01_bin.35 | reverse complement strand
CTTTTCCAGAATATCTGCTGTTTCTAGAGGGAAGTAGAGATTTTCTGAAGTCGAGCGATCGCCTCTTGCGGACTCTCAACTTTTTGCCAGTTTTTGTCAGAGGTAAAAATTTCACTTCTATATATAGATAGTGGAAAATTTCTCAGATACTTTTCCAGAATATCTGCTGTTTCTAGAGGGAAGTAGATATTTGATGAAGTCTAGCGATCGCCTCTTGCCCCCCTCCACTTTTTGCCAGTTCTCCTCAGAGATGAAAATTTCACTTCTATATATAGATAGTGGAAAATTTCTCAGATACTTTTCCAGAATATCTGCTGTTTCTAGAGGGAAGTAGATATTTGATGAAGTCTAGTGATCGCCTCTTGCTTCCCCTCAACTTTTTGCCAGTTTTTCTCTTTCTCAATTATGCAATAAGTCTAATTTAACCAATTAAAAATAATCATAATCTACCTCAAGCAATTCTGTATATTCAAACTCGTTTGGACTACGCTTTACCAAAGCATAAGATTGACCACCTAACTCAATAGCATCTTCCTCACAATCTGGTTTTGGAGAATTATAAGAAAGCACATATTCCCTACCAATATAATCAACCATTTCTTCAGCAACTTCACCTCGCCATTGAGTCTTAGTTACTAATACAATTAATTGATTTGCTAATTGAGGAATTGTCTTAGCAATTTGTCGCCGATAAATCTCATCTAAACTACCAAAAGGAGAATCCATTACAATCGGAAAAGTGCTACTATCAGGACCCATTAAAGTATTCTTTTGACTCCATTCTCTTACCTGATCGATAATACTACCAATAAATGCCAAACTAAGAATTTGATTCTCTCCTGTAGAAGCAGCAACTAAAGCATTTTTACCACCAGTATTTTCTACTAAAGTTAACTCATATTTTTCATTTAGCTGAGGAATATAAGGAGTAAAAGAAATTTCAGAAAACAATTCTTGTACCCGCTTTTCCAAAGAAACTCTAAACTGTTTTTCCAAACGTAATCGTACTTCATTTAGTCTCTCAATAGCATCCTGAGTAGCAGCAATTCGTCTTTGACATAAAACTTGTCTTAACTCATTCATTGTTTGGCGATCGACTTGTTTATCTAATACCTTAATTTCTTTCTGCAAAGTTTCTAACTGTAGAGTATTTGAACCAGTTTCTCGGTTTAAATTTCCCACCTTAATTTCAATTTCATCTAACCTTTTTTGTAACTTCTGAATATCCTCATCTGGATAACTGCGTAATTTTTTTTGAACGACTTCCAATTCATTTTCAACCCGTGAAAGCTGATAACGTAATTGTTCAATATTTCCCTGTTGTCTATCAACTTCTTCCCAAAAATCTACCACTTGCTTCTCAACTTCATCCATTTGTACAGTCATTCTAATTGCAGTTTCTTCAACATCAGCAACCTCTACTTTTTTCATCCACTTCTCTACTAATTTTCTCGCGGTGGAATCTGTGGTTAATTCAGTTCCACAAATACAACGCTCTTCTTCTAATAACTGTTGAATAAACTGCCGATTAATTCCTGTGAGCAACTCTCCTTTTTCCTTTAAATAACCAAATAATTCTCGAAATTCTGTTATTGCTTCTGATAAGAAGACCATATAACCACGAGTTGATATAGCTCTTTTTAAATCCTGATTTGCTTGTACTATTTGTTCTTTTATTGCTCCAATCTGAACTTTTAATTGGTCTCTTTGTTGGGGCAACCCTTCTGCACCTTTAAAATCTAATAAACGATTACTAATTTCTTTTTTAAATTCCCTATGATGTTTTAATTCTTGCTCTATTTCTTTTTGGCGTTTTGATAATTTTTGAATTTCCTGTTCAATTTTATTTTTTTCTTTCAATAGTTTTTTAGTCTCTGGATTACCAATCAATCTTAAATCAGTTTCCAGGGATTTTTTAGCTTCCCCTAAATGTCTAACAGAACGATTTAATACTTCAATTCCTAATAATTCTTTAGTCGCTTCAGCAATTTCACTTTTCTGATTATCTCGAACAATATATTCAATTCTTTCTCCATCAAAAAAGAAATATCTGTGTAAACTTTCTGGCAAAATTCTACCAATAATATCATCAGGATGTTCTGGTGGTGGAGACCAACGTCCGTCATCTCCAGCTATCTGCATATATAGCTCACTTTTGCCATGTTCAATTTGATTTTTTTCGTTTCTATAAGCTCGACATAAACGTTTTGCTTGATAACGTTTATGATCATGTTCAAATATAATTTCTACCCAACAAGCTATAGCTTGACCTAGTTTTACTTCTGTAATGGCCCGTTTATTTACTAATTGAGTTTCTGCCGCAAAAGCAGCACTAAATTTCTCATAAAGTACCCAGGTAAAAGCATTCATTATGGTTGTTTTACCTGCACCATTATTGCCATGAATAATTGTTGTATTTTGCTTTCCTGATGCCAAAATTATTTCTGGAGTTTTGCCATAAAATTGACGAAAGTTACACAAGATAATTGAAATTAATTTCATTGCACCGCTTCTTTAATAATTTTGAGAATATCATCGTTAATTCGAGGAGTTTTTTTATAAAGTCTGTCTTTTTCTAGTTGCAATACTCGCCCAATAATTTGCTTTACTTCTGGAGGAGCGGTAGTAATTGGTTGTTGAATATCATTGAGTTTACTTTGAGTTTTAGAATTATATTTTGAATGCTTTTCTGAAAAAATAGTAGATATTTCTTTGATTACTTTGTCTGAGTATTTTGAAGTCATTTTAATTGAAGAAGGGAGTAAGGAGTAGGGAGTAGGGAGCAGGGAAGAAGGAGTAAATTTTGAAAAAAATAAGGAAATAATAGAGATAGCTGTCTAAAATCAATTATATAGCACTACGGATTTAGGTTAGGATACTGCTAAACGCTGAAACTTACTGTTTGCTTTGACTTTTGACTTCTAAGTTGCGCGTAGCGTTATACGAGTCAGGACTCGAATAGAGGCAATACAGGAAAAAGATTGAAAAATTCTCCCTTACTTCCCTACTTTTACAATTAGAATCGGATTTTTCACTTCATCAAATCTTTCCATCTATGTCTCCTGAGTGGAAAATCACCAACATTTTCATTTTCTAAAGCTCCTAAAAAAATCGCCGAATTTTTGGTTGCACCCTCGCAATTTTTGTGATACTATAAAATTTAGTTGGAGTCGTTCGCCTATACGCATGACTTTTTATTCAACTAAATTTCCTGGCTCATAGAGAATTACTCTGATGCAGGAATTTTTCCCAGGAGCAATATCAGAAAGATATTCATCTTGTAGAGCTTTCCACAAATACTTGTTTTTCCCTAGACATCTCCAATAATCAAAAATCAAATCAATCATCCTACTCTGATTCATCAATTTTTTCTTCCTACTCCCTGCTCCATCTTTTCTGAAAATATCTCCTCATCAAATCTTTCCATCTATGTCTCCTGAGTGGAAAATCACCAACATTTTCATTTTCTAAAGCTCCTAAAAAGTCAAAGGATTTTCGGTTGCATCCTCATAATTTTTGTGATACTATAAAATTTAGCTGGAGTCGTTCGCCTATATATATGACTTTTTATTCAACTATTTTTTTTTGCTCATAGAGAATCACTCTGATGCAGTAATTTTTCCCAGGAGCAATACCAGAAAAAAGTTTATCTTGTATAGCTTCCTATAAATACTTGCTTTTCCCTTATCAAATCTTTCCATCCATCCCTCTTCAATATAAAACCACAAACATTTTAATTCTCCCTTCTTCCTTTGAATCAAATATCTAATAATCCATACCTTTTTTGAATGTTTAATAATTTCACCCTAGCTTCTCCAGCATTGTCTGCTAGATCGGCAAATTCTAAGAATCTTTTTAACTCCTTTCTGAGTAAATTTCGTTCTACTTCTAAACTACTTCTACCCATATCTGGAGGCAAAACAATCATATCAAATAAAGTTGCTCTTTCCTTACTAGGATGAGGTCGTAAAATTCTGCCTCTTCTTTGAATAAATTGTCGAGGGTTTCGACTACTTGCCAAAATAACTGCATTTTTAATTGCTGGAATATCTACCCCTTCATCCAAACAATTAATTGCTACTAAACCCTGCAATTCTCCACTTTCAAATTGTTGTCTTAACTTCTCTCTTTTTTTAATCGGAGTTTCGGCAGTATAAGTATTAACTCTGTAAGCTAATTCTGAACCTAAAATCTTTACCACTGCCTCCATTTGTCGTAAATCTGAAATATTTTCTGTTTCTACCAATCCATCTCCACAATAAAATAAAGTATGAGTTGTTTGTAAACGATTTGCCATTAAATTTTTTAATGCAGTTAATTTATTTTTAGCTGAAGCAATTAACCGAGAACGCTGCACTAATAAAGTTTTTAAATCTTCTTTTTCTATTTCCACATTCTCTTTTTCTGATAACAATAACGCCCAACCAATTTTCCCGGTTAATTTGGCATAATTTCGACTTTCCTCTTCAGTTAATTCTACTAAAATTGGATAATAAAGATAACGAGCTAAAGCACCTTGTTGAATTGCATCAGCTAAAGTTAACTCTGGCTGCAATACTTGACCAAAATAATCTAAAATTGCCGTAGTTCCTTGGTCGTCAAAATATCTTTCTGGAGTAGCAGACAAAGCAAGTCTTAAACCAATATTTTTGGGTAAACTTTTTTCCAATTTAGGCGAACCTAAATGATGAGCTTCATCCCCAATAATCAAAGTTTTTTCAGGAAAATATTTAAGCTGAGATTGCAAACTATCTGAGATAAAAGTCGAATTAGTAGTAATGATAGAAATAAATTTTTGATGACCAGAATGAATATTATAAAGAGTAGTAGAAAGTTGATTTTGCCAAATATTTACATTCTCAAAAGCTAGAATTGGTTGGAGAGAAAACTTTTCACATTCCCTTCCCCATTGAGTTACTAAATGACGATAAGGACAAACAACAATTAATACTTGTAAACCAATTTTTTGATAAAGTTCAGTAGCGATCGCTAAAGCAGTTATTGTTTTACCAGTACCAGTTGCCATCTTTAAAATTCCCCTACCTCGATTAGCAAACCAATTATTAACAGCTTGTTGTTGATAGAGTCGTAGTTTTAAATTAGATGGTATTTTAGGAATGCCTATATTTTCTAATAATATATTCACTGTTTTAGGGAGTAGATGGATAATGGATAATGGATAATAAATAGGGGCTTCCGCAGAAACGCTATATTTCGTAGGGGCAAATGCCATTTGCCACCTATAGATAGCGTATTATCTACAAGTTTGCGTAAGTTCTGTGGATAATGAAAACTACAGCCCTTTCCATTTTTATAAGGTACACCAATTGCGGGCAAGATGCCCGCACTACAATGTTTTTACTATTTACCTCGTATATCATTTGCCCGAAATCTGCTGTATCTATAAATTATCAATTATCAATTAGTAAAGAGGATTGAATCAGGTATAGAAATCTGATTTCTTTTGTCTTATAGCAGTTTTATTTAAGATGCGGAAACCGAGTATTCTTAAAAAGGGAATAGCTATGGAGGCAATGGGCAATGGTAAAGAATAAAAATCCATATTAAATTGTGAAAAACACAAGGTAATAGTTACTCAATACAGCTTTTTTTGATTATAAAAAACTGAGTCTATATTTACATCTCATTTGAAAACGCTATAGTCAATTGGATATGCGAAACGACCGCTTTTTGTTTTTCAAAGGAGAGGCTTTCAACCTCTGGAGATTAATTATCTATTATTTTTATAATAGATATCTCCAACAATAAAAATTAAAATCAATTTTTATCCAGAAATTATCAATTATTTTTCCCTATTCCCTATTCCCTATTTCCTATTTTATTATATTCTTCCCTGTTCCCTGCTCCCTATTCCCTATTCCCTATTTTATTATGACTAAAACCGGACTTTTTGTCGGATTAATTACCTTAGATTTAATTTATCTCACACCAACTTATCCTGATAAAAATCAAAAAGTTGTTGCTGCTAATTATGCTGTTACTGCCGGAGGTCCTGCCACAAATGCAGCGGTAACATTTAGCTACTTTAATAATCAAACAACTCTTCTCTGTGGGTTAGGAAATCATCCCATAACTCATCTAATTAAAGCAGATTTAGAAAAGCATAATGTCACAATACAAGACTTAGATAAAAATCGTTCTGAACCACCTCCAGTTTCATCAATTATTACTACTCAAGATACAGGCGATCGCGCGGTTATTTCTATTAATGCTGTTAAATCTCAAATCTCTAAAGAACTTATTTCGCCAGATATTATTGATAATATTGATATTGTTTTAATCGACGGTCATCAAATGGCAGCAAGTCTAGAAGTTGCTCAACTTGCTAAGTCAAAAAATATTCCTATTGTTATAGATGGAGGTAGTTGGAAATCTGGATTTGAGGAAATTTTACCTTTTGTTGATTATGCTATTTGTTCGGCTAATTTTTATCCTCCTAATTGTGAAAGTCAAAAGGAAGTTTTTGCCTATTTAGCAAATCAAAATATTCCACATATTGCCATTACTCAAGGAGAAAAACCTATCAAATATTTGAGTAAAGGTGAGTTTGGAAATGTCGAAGTTCTGAAAATTAATGCTGTTGATACATTAGGTGCAGGAGATATTTTTCATGGAGCATTTTGTCACTATATTTTTAATGGGGAATTTACAGAAGCGTTGGCAAATGGTGCTAATATTGCTGCTCATTCTTGTAAATATTTCGGAACTAGGCAATGGATAATAAGTTAACAGTTATAGCAAATTTAATCTCAGTTATATACTACTAGCAGGCAAGATTCCCGGACTATATATTTAATTAAAATGGGAGAGCTTAATATTACAAATTCGGAACCTAAAATTAATCATTTTTATTTAAAAAAATATGGAAAAATTTCATTAAGACTTTGTAATTATTGGAATAATTATAAAAATGCTAGGAAACAAGGAGGAAAAGTTTATAGAAATGTAAATTTTCGTGCTAATAAATAAGGGCGATCGCCTGACGTTGCTTATCTGACTGCTGAGTTAGTTTCAGAATATGGAAATTATCCTACTTTGCCTCAAAGTTTTCCTTTAAGTGCAGAAATTATTTCCCCTACAGATTTAGCTGAAAATGTTTTTTTAAAGGCTCAAGAATATTTAGAATGTAGTGGCGAAGAAGTTTGGTTAGTTTTTCTTGAAAGTAAATTGATAATAATACTTACTGAAAATAAAGGTCTAATGTTTACTTCCGGTCAGGTTGTTACTACTCAAAAAGTTTTAATAGATTTTAGTGTGGCAGTAGATGATTTATTAGCTTGAGAATTAATTAGGTTATATCAATTTCCGAAAGTCAGACTGCACATAAATTTACTTCTAGAATTTCAAGCTTGATAGATTACTTTGAAAAGTTTTGTTTAAGTTTATGAAATTGGTATTAGAGCTTGATGATTAACTCTCAAATGCACATTCCGCACTTCAATTTGTAACATAAAAATTAGTATAAAATCCCTAGCTTTCTTAAGTATTTATACTATCCAAATTATCTCAATTACAGCAGTTTTCATTTGGGTAAACCACAGTAGGGACGTTCCATGAAACTTACCCTAGAAGGTTCTAGCTGTGACGATGTGGTTCATCAATCTGAAAAGCACTGTAATTTTTTCGTTCATCAAATTACGAGTCAAAAATTAAGCATAAATACTTGTTTGATTTATTACTCAATCACGCCAGCTATGATTTTCTCCTGAATTCTGTCTCCTGACTCCTACTTGTATACTACATTTTGTGGTGCGGAATGTGGGATCAAAGTATTAACAGAGAAATAAGCTGCCTTTTTAGGTCAAAAAAATTGCCAGCTTTTCAGTTCCTAGAGCTACAAAAGGTCAGAATTTTAGGCAGACAAGAGAAGAAAAATTACTCTTAAAATTCTTCTTCCTACCTCCTCTAGAATTCCCCTAACTCCTAACTCCTAACTCCTAACTTCTGAATTATAAATTATAAATTCTGACTCCTGACTTCTGAATTCTAAATAAAACGAATAAACCAACGCTCCTGAAAATTCACACCAGCAAATGCCTCATACTCTGCCAAACTTCTCACATTTCCTAACCCATAAATTCCAAAATCTTCTGTTGCAGTTTCCATTCCCAAAATCTGACGAAAACGAGACTCAGACACCTTATTTTGTACCCACCAATCTTGATGATCTTCCCAATGTACAACTCGCTTTTTTCCAGTATTATAAAAATGCCAACAAACACTCAAATTAGGATGATAAATATCCCATCCCCTAGTCCAAGCTTTAGCAGCAAATAATACCTCTTCTCCAGTAAAATAAATATCCGGGTCATAAGGTATCTCCTCAATAATTTTTCCCTCCGCAAAAATAAATCCAGCAGCAACAAAAGCTCCCAATTGCGGAATGCTACATTTACTTAAATCCCCTATTCCTCTTAAAGTCAAAGTACCAGGTTCTCCAAACTTACTTGCTTCTAAGCGACTCGGTGTATCCCCAACTAATTCTCTAGGAGGTCTGTAAGCAGGAGGATAGGTACTCAGAAGAGGTTTTTCACTAGGACACATTTTCAGCATTTTAATTACTTCCACATCCCACCCAGGCAAAAATCTCATGTGGGCATCAATTTGTAGAGTATATTCCTCTTTTTGCCATAACTTCTGCACCAGAGACCTCGCCCAACCTACACCACGAGCTTGAGAAGCAGTAACCGCAATAATACGACAATTTTTTATACCTTTAAGTTGACTAAGATAGTCTTTCTCCTGATCTGTACCATACTGCCAACAAATACCAAAAGTGAGACGTTCGGGATGAGTAGCGTGGGCGATCGCCTCCTCAACTGTGGGAACCAATTCTAAATCGCGATAAGCAACTATTTGAATAAAAATACTATCCATAGAATATGTTTTAAGTCATTTTATCGGTACTCCTGCATAGTAATGGTGAGAATATATATTTTTTCCCACACTCCCCACCCTTCTCACACCCTCCACACTCCCCATACCATTTATGTACCACCACCATTTTATCTAGTTCTCAAATACAACCTATCTTATAGCAGTTTTCATGTTTTTTAGAGTACAAAGATTTGAAGGGAGAAGGCTTTAGTTATCTAGGAGAGAAGGAACAAGTAATGCAAGTCAACATGAGTGAAAACCCATATAATAAATATCCGTAGAGTCACTTGTTACCATACTATACAGTTGATCTAAATCACTAAAGATAGCAAAATTTGTCACAATATCTGCTTGACTAACTTCACTGAAATTAGTCTATAAATCATTAGATAATGTATCCTGAGATATGAGGTAATTAATGGATAATGGATAATTGATAATTACCTCTGGTTAAAACCTTGAGGGAATTGAATATAAGGAAATATTATTTCTTTTTTTTATCCTTAAAAGGAAAGGCTTTATACCTTTATTTTTCGGTAATAATTAATTATTAATTATTAATTGTTAAACTTCCTATTGCTAAAAATACGAAAGTTAGCTTCTATCAATCCCCAAATTCAAGACAAAATTTCCGGCAACCCTACCTTTCTTAATTCAACAAACTTACCTTGAAAATCTACAGCTTGATTATCCCCAACTCGTCTTGCTTCTGCCAACTCCAGACGAATTTCTGCCCGCTCCATTTTGTCAGAAACTCCACCTAATATATAGATAAATAATCTCATTGCTAAATCTCTACCAGCTACCGACATTCGCTTCCGATTAAAATCATATAAAACCCCATACCAAATTGAGTCAGGAAATTCTATTCCACTCAAACCACCATCTACATCATACTTATTTAATTTATCAAAAACCTCCTTTAAAGAAAAGCCTTTTTTGTATATTAAAATTCCCAGAGCTTCAGCAAAAGCAATTTGCCCGACAGGGCGGAATAAAACATGACCTTCTCCTGGTTTTGTCTCAAAACTAAATCTTCTTAATTCTGGAGTTTCAGAACCATTTTCTAATCTAAAATAACTAGGCAAATTAGCTAAATAATCCCAAAATGCCATAAATTCTTCCACCCCTTCTTCCAATTCTTCTTCTTCAGGACGCATAGGAATTAAACCTCTATCTGAAGGTTTCCAATGGGGATAACGAGGTTTTAAATATCTTTCCGACATTTCTTGCAATGCTTGGAGAGTTGTTAAAACGGTAGATTTAGCTGCCACAGTTGCACTATCCCAATTTATTCTAGGATTTCTACCATCTCTCTCTTTTAAAATAGGATGATAAATTGCTATTTTTCTGGCGGCAATTGCAAATCCATCATCCTCATTTAATAATGCTAATTGCCCTTTACTTAATTTGACTGCTGTCAAGTTTACATGAGCAAAAACTGACCTAACTCTACGTCGTGCTTGTTCTCTTGTCTCCCCTTTTATTACTGCTGGAATAAATTCTATGCCTATTTGTTCATAGGCTAATTTTTGTAGTTCTGGTAATTCAATCTGATGAATTTTGGTTAAATCATCAATAGTAATTGCTGCACCTACTGGTTTCTTTTGTTTGTTATATCTTGGCAATCTACCAGTTTTTATTAATTCCATTAATCCTTGAATTCCCATGAGTCGATGTTGACCGTCTAAGGCAAATACTGCTACTTCTAAACGTAGGTCTAATAATCCGACTTTTCCTTCTGAATCTAATGGTAAAAAATCAGTAGCGGATTTATTTGCTTCTCCATTTTTATTCCATTCTTCTGCTTTAGGGTTATCTACCCAACTAGGGCTAATTACTACTAATACTGCGGGAAATTTATGTGCTTTTCTTGTTGCTAAATATAGGGTTAATGGAGCTTGACGAGACCAGTCTAAAGGTCGTTGTTGAATTTCGTCTATTGTTTCTGCATCCCGAATTATATTGTCGGTTTCCATATCAAATTTTTGCCGAAATAATGGTAGTTGGGAGGCAAAACGTACACGACTATCTAACCATTCTAGAGTGACGGAACCTACATAAGCTTCTGTATTTCCCATCATGGTTTTTTGTACTAATAATCTATCGTCTTTCCCTATATGTTTGTCTAAAAGGATGGCGATCGCTTCTCTTTCTCGATTATCGTTTTCTAAAATTTCTTTTGCTATTTCTGATGTGGGTTTATTGGTCTTTTTCATCGTTGATTCTGGGAAATATTTTTAACAATTTTTAAAAAATACTAAATATATAAATTTTTGTTAACAAAAATTTTTAAAAACTTTTGAGTTGTTATAATTTACAATTGTAGGTTATAGCTAACATATACTGTTTATTATGTCAATATTAACCCATTGAATATGAGGGATGAATTTTGATGTCTTTTTTAGCATCAAAATAATAAACATTCAGCAATAAATACAATAGTTAATTTCGTAATTTGAAAAAGTAGGAATCAGAATGGCTGTGGTAAATTTAATTTTGGTAGTTATTTGAGATTTAATATAGCATATCTATTTAGTTAATTTGCTAGTTTATGACAAATAAATAGTGAAATATAAATGTTTTGCTTAGTGCTATAAATGAGTGAAAATCAAGAATTAAACAGGGAAAAAAATTTAGCATACTACTGTCAACGTTTTAGCGAACTTAATACAAGTAAAAGTAAAAAATCGGGTACTGCTAAACACAAGCCTATTTTACTTTTATCTGTAATTGATTTAATTTCAGAAGGTTTAATTCAAAATAACCAGATACAAATAACTGTTATAGAAAAATTGATTGATACTTTTAAGAAAAATTGGAAAATTCTATATTATCGTCCTTATAAAAATAGTTTTTACTATCCTTTTTCTCATTTGCAGAATGATGGTTTTTGGAATGTACAATTTAAATCTGATTTTATTGATTCTTTACCAAAAAAGAAAGTTACAAAGGAACACCGACCAAGAGGACTAAATCGACTTAAAGAAGTAGTTGAGTATGCCAGCTTTGATCCAGAATTATTTGAACTACTACAAGATCAAAATCACAGGAAAGAATTAACAGATGTATTAATTGCAACTTGGTTCTCAGTTAACCAAAAAGATACTCAAGAACTCATTACAATTCATCAAACATTTCATGCAAATGATGAGCAAGAAGAACAACAAAAACAGCCTAAATTATATTTAAGAAAATCTCTACTAAGAGATGCTTTTTTTCGTAAAGCAGTTGTACATACCTATAACTATAAATGTGCTTTTTGTGGAATGAAAGTCACCACGTCAATTCAGCAAAATATTGTAGATGGAGCGCATATAAAACCATTGGCCAAATTTTATGATAATGGCATAGATAACAGCATATCACTTTGTAAAAATCATCATTGGGCATTTGATAAAGGTTTATTTACAATCTCTGATGATTATGATTATAAAATTATCGTTTCCAATAACTTTCAAGAAGAATCACCAAATTCTAAACCCATGAAAGAATTTGATGGTAATCGACTTTGGTTGCCTAGTGAAAACAAATATTTTCCTAGAATAGAAGCCTTACAATGGCATCGTAAGAACGTCTTCATATCATAATCATAGAAAATTAATTTGACTAAATTTGAGGATATTTATAAATATGAAAGGTATACAACAATCTTTATTTCCAAACAGAACCACTGCCGAATTAGTAGAAGACATAAAAAAGTTAACTACAGAAATTCAAGAACTATATTGTTTAGATTCTATTCCCTGGGTAATTGGATATTCAGGCGGTAAAGATAGTACCGCAACATTACAACTAATATGGAATGCTATAGCCGAACTTCCCAAAAAAAAACGAGCTAAAACTATTCACGTTATTACTACAGATACATTAGTAGAAAATCCTATTGTTTCTGCTTGGGTAACTAACTCTTTAAAGTTGATGGAAGAAGCTGCAAAAAAGAGTAAACTACCGATAGAATGTCATTTATTAAAACCAGAAGTAAAAAAAACATACTGGGTGGGATTACTTGGTAAAGGATATCCAGCTCCACGCCATACATTTCGCTGGTGTACTCCACGTTTAAAAATCGATCCTTCTAATATTTTTATTCGTAATGTTGTTAGAAAGAACGGAGAAACAATAGTTGTTTTAGGAACTCGTAAAGCAGAAAGTGCTAATCGTGCAGCAATAATGAATAAACGAGAAATTGGTAGAATAAGAAACCATTTGAGTCCTCATCCTAGTCTGATTAATTCTTTACTTTATACTCCTATTGAAGACTGGCGAACTGATGAAGTTTGGCTATATTTAATGCAGTGGGAAAATCCTTGGGGAAATAGTAATAAAGATTTACTAACAATGTATCGAGGTGCAACGGAAGATAATGAATGTCCGTTAGTAGTTGATACTTCTACTCCGAGTTGTGGAAGTTCTCGGTTTGGATGCTGGGTTTGCACTTTAGTAGATAGTGATAAATCTATGTCAGCAATGATTCAAAATGATGAAGAAAAAGAATGGTTACAACCATTAGTAGACTTGCGTAAAGAACTAGATATTTCTGACAGATATAAAAGAGATTTTCGGCGAATTTGGGGTACTGTTCAACTGTTTGAACGGAAAGTAGATGGTGAAGTTTCTGTGGAACCAATACCAGGTCCTTACAAAAAAGAATGGCGAGATACTTTATTGAGAAAACTGTTAGAAGCTCAAACAAAAATTCAGGAAAATGCTCCAGAAAATATGCGAGATATTACTCTTATTTCTTTAGAAGAATTGAGTGAAATTAGACGTATTTGGTTAGAGGAAAAACACGAGTTTGATGATAGTTTACCTCGTATATATCAAGAAGTAACAGGAGAAGAATTTCAAGACTGTCGTCCTGGAGCAGGAATGAGTCTTTTAGGTAGTGATGAATGGTCAGTATTAGAGGAGATATGTAATGAGGATGAAATGCACCTTGAACTTATGGCAAAACTGTTAGATACAGAACGGCAATATTATATTAAGTCTCACCGATATAAGATTTACGAAAGTCTGGAAAAATGTTTTGAAACAAGTTCTCGTTCTAAGGAAGAAGCTATTCAAAATGCTCATAATAAAAGAGATTTAAAAGAAGCTGTTGAGCAAGGAAAAGTATCAGAGAAAATTAAACAATTAAGTTGGGCAAATATGAAATTTTCTAGTCAAAGTTCGGAAGATATTGAGTAGGGGATTAGGGTAGTGAGGGAGTAGGGGAGTAGGGGAGTAGGGGAGTAGGGGAGTAGGGGAGAAATAAAAATATGAAAATTTATTGGGAAAATTTATCTGTGGAAAATCTCTATTTTTCCCAGTCAGAGTCAGAGGCAAAAATTCTTTGTTGCTGGAGACGAAAATTCTCTTTGTCAAACCTATCTCCAACAGAGAAAAATTCTACAATGACTAATAAGTGATGAAAATTTATTGGGAAAATTTATCTCTGGAAAACTTTTCTTTTTCCCAGTTAGAGTCAGAGATAAAAATTCTCCTGTGCTGGAGACGAAAATTATTGTTTTCAGACCTATCTCCAACAGAGAAAAATTCCCCAATAACTAACAAGTTATGAAAATTGATATGGAAAATTCATCTTTGGAAAACCTTTCTTTTTCCCAGTCAGAGTCAAAGGCGAAAATTCTCTGTTGCTTGACAAGAAAATTATATTTGTCAGACTTACCTTCTGCCATCAAAAAGTAAATTATAAGAATAAAAAAAATCAATTTCAATATTTCAAACTGGATGCTTCAGCAGTCGGTACTGATAACTGAAAAAGCTGATAACTGATAACTGATAACTGATAACTGAAAATGATTTTCCTAGAACTTGTCTTACAAAACTTCGGACCATACTCCGGTAAACAAACAATAAACCTTCGCCCTACTAAGACTAATAACCCCTGTCCTATCATCTTATTTGGAGGTATGAATGGAGGAGGAAAAACTACTCTTTTAGATGCGATTCGCCTTGCAATTTACGGTCATCGCGCCCAATGTTCAACTAGGGGAAATTTAACTTACAGCGACTTTCTTTCTCAATGTGTAAACCGCAATACTCCTCCTACAGAAAAAACTCGTATTGAATTAGCTTTTGAACATATTCAAGATGACCAAATTGTAGAATATCGTATCGTTCGTACCTGGGAAAAAAATCCTAAAGACGGCAAAGATACTCTGGGAATTCTTGATGGCGAATGGCCTGATTCTTACTTGGCAAATACCTGGGATGAATATATAGAAAATCTCTTACCTTTGGGAATTTCTAATCTATTTCTGTTTGATGGAGAACAGGTAAAAGAATTAGCTGAACTCGAAATACCACCACCTTTAGTAGTAGATGCGATTCAGTCATTATTAGGATTAGAATTAGCAGAACGTCTCGCAGCAGATTTAGATATTTTGGTGACTCGGAAAAAAAAACAAATTGCTAACACTAAAGAAATAGGAAATTTAGAGGAAATTGAACAAAAACTCCATCAGCAAAAAACAGATTTGGAAGTTGCTGAAGAAAAATTAGCAGATTTGGAAAAGCAATTAAAAAAATCTCAAGAAAAGCAACAAAAAGCAATGAGAAAATTTGTCTCGGAAGGAGGAAAAATTGCTGCGGAAAGGAGTCAGTTAGAACAAGAGTTTAAAGATGTAGAGTTGGAAATGGATAATGCTCGTCAGGAAATGGTTGAACTTGCTGGGGGTGCTTTGCCTCTAGCTTTAATTTCTCCACTTTTAGAGCAAGCAAGTTCTCAGAGCGATCTAGAAATTTTACGCCACGAAGCAGAAATTGCTTTGGATGCTTTTCAGGAAAGAGATAAACGTCTACTTGATTATTTGAATAATTTATCTATTCCTACCGAGCAAGTTAGCAAAATTGAAGAGTTTCTTGAACGAGAAAATCTGACTTTAAAAGAGGATATTAATCAAGGTAATGAACCTTGGCTTTTTGCTGATGAGGAAGCTTTAACTTTACTAGAAAATTTGCTGCGTTATGAAATTGAAGATTCTCTGAAAAATGCTCAAGAAAATTTCAGTCGTTTGCAAGATTTGGAAGTAGAAATAGATATTCTAGAAAAGCAATTAGCAACCGCAGCATCCCCGGAAGCTTATGAAATATTAGCAACTGCTTTGCAAGAGGCACAAACTGATTTAGCAAGGGTAAAAGTTGCTTGTGAAAATAGTCAACGAGATTGTAAAAAATTGGAGGTTGATATTAATCAAACTAAAAAGAAACTATTTAGTTTTACTGACGAAACTATCGAAGGTCACAATATCCAAAATATAATTGAGTCTTCTGCAAAAGTTAAGCAGACTTTACAGCTATTTAAGGATAAGTTAACTCTGAAAAAGCTGAATAAATTAGAGATAGAAGTTACTGAATGTTTCCGTTATCTTTTACATAAGTCAGACTTAGTTCATCGCGTGGCTATTGATACTCATAATTTTGCTCTTTCTCTCTATGATAATCAAGGGCAACTTGTTCCTAAACATCGAATATCTGCTGGAGAAAAACAGCTTTTAGCAATTTCTTTTTTATGGGGTTTAGCACGAGTTTCTGGTAGACATTTACCTGTGGCTATTGATACACCTTTAGGTAGGTTAGATTCTTCTCATCGTCAAAATTTAGTTGAACGTTATTTCCCTACTGCTAGTCATCAAGTTATTCTCTTATCCACTGATACAGAAATTGGTAAATCAGAAGTAGAAAATCTCCGTAATTTAGAAGCGATCGCCCACGAATATTTGCTCAAATATGATTCTCAAAAAAATCAAACTACTCTCAAAAAAGGGTATTTTTGGTAAGCCATTTTTTTCCTTCTACTGGCGCTTCTACTGCCGTGTCTAGACTAAAATTATGAATTCAGCGCTTTTCAGATTGATGAACTATAGCAATGAGCGCTCAGGTATTTACAAGGCCTATCTCAAACTGCATTCTAGAAAAGGCGTACAAAAAATAATGTGTAAATATGCCAGCGCATATTGCTATACATCGTCACAACCAGAACCTTGTAGGGACGTTCCATGGAACCTCACTACTGTAGTTTACCCAAATGGAAACTGCTTTAGGAGCAAGGAACCCAGAATAGCTCTCCCCCAACCCCCCATTTTCTGGAGAATTTACTTTTTGCTAATCCCTCAAATGGAAATACAACTTCAGGGTTATTTTCTGAATTTATAGATGATTAATTCGGTAGTGCATCAAGAAAGTGTGGGAATGATAAGATGAATATAGTCCCTAAATCGTGGAAATAATTATGGAATGTCCTCTGTGTGGTTATCATAAACCCCATAAACACAGAAAAACCAGTAAAGGAACTCAACGATACTATTGTCCCAAATGCGGACAAACTTTCACGCTCAACTTTTGACACTCTATACTATCGTCGGCAAATTGAACCAGAAAAAATGCCCATGGTTCTACAAGCTCATGTTGAGGGCAGTAGCTTAAGAGGAAGTCGCATAGTCAATAAGTGCCTATAATACAGTAGTTAGTTTGGTTAGAGCAGCCTCTAAAAAAGGGCAAATGATTCATAATGCCCATGTACAAAATATAGAAACCTCACAAGTCAGTAGTGACGATTTTTTGCCATTTGTCAAAAAAAGACACACACACTGTCAGATGAATGAATTTACAGAAGGTGATTGTTGGATTGGGATGACTCAAGCATCCAGAACGTGGATTAATTTTGGCCACTCGTGTCGGCAAACACACTGACCAATTCATCGCAGAATTAATTGCCAACACAGATTCATCGCAGAATTAATCGCCAACACAGAAGGGAAAACTAACTGTAAACAGTGGCATACTGATGATTGGGGTGGATATGAGCGAGTTCTCCCTCCTGAAGTAAAGCACATCATTGGTAAAGACCAGACGCAGCAGTTAGAGCGAACTAACGGGATTGCCAGACAGCAGATAGGTCGGTGGCATCGCCGACAGAATAAATTTGGTAAGGTCTGGGCCCTGACAGAGATAACGGTTAGGTTAGCGTTGGCGGAGCCTAGCGGCAGCTATATCGCGTACTTCAATTGGATTTGGGTTCATGGTCGCAAAGAAAATACTGCTGCATAAAGAGCTGAGTTGGCCTTGGCGGAGCCTAGCGGCAGCTATATCGCTCCTTGGAGTTGGAAGGACTTAATTACTTATCCCACACTTTGCTGATGCACTACCATTAATTCTTAACATCAACAGTTTCGACAGTTTTCTGGAAAATGGCTGAAACCCTTATTTTATCCTTCGAGTCTGGGAGTGCAAAACCCGCATTCTGCCGTTGCTACTTAAAAACTGTCCGAAGTATTGTTAACACACAAACACTGCATTCAACAATACCGAATGATAAGTCCCATTAATCAATCAGTCCAACTTTAAAGTATTTGGAACAATAAAGTCAGGTGTTTTAATTTCTGGATGTTTTGTCAAAAGCAAGGTTGAGTTCCCTAAATGGGGAAACTTATTTTTACACGGCTCCTTAATTTAGATTATTTTTTTGTAGAAGGGTTGGTCTTTTTCTTCACATAAAAAGCATCTCCCCAGGATGGATGAACAGCTGTTAATGTTGCCACACGCTTAAAGCCTTCTTTTGCCAAAAATTCGTCAATCTGCTCAATCATGGCACCTCCCTCATACAGTTCTTTATAATTGACTTCCACATTGATTCCTTCAATATGCTTCAAAGTATTTATAGATCCCTGAAAAGCCATAAGTTCAGCACCTTGAATATCAATGGTTATAAAATTAAAATCAGATGGATCTAGTTGCTGTTCTTCGAGAAGCTTATCCAATGTTCTACACTGAACCGTAATTTGGCCTGATTCAACAATAGATGGGTAAATTCGTTTGTGTTCCTTCAACGGCAAAATAGAACTACTCGGCGATAATGAAGTTACATATAATTTTGTTTCTCCATTTGTGTTACTAACAGCACAATTTACTGCCTTAGCATTAGGCATTTCATTTGTGATATTTTTTTTCAATTTCTCAAATACTGGTGGGTTTGGTTCAATACACAGAATATTTTTGAACCCCATCTCTCTATATATACCGAGTTCTTGACCTACATGGGCACCAACATGAATCAGACCCAATGGCTTAATAGAATATTTACGACACAGAGGTTTAATGTTAAGCATCACATCTGTCTCTATTGGCTTTTTCAATAACTTATTCCTTGTAAGCTTTAAGATAGTTAAAAAGAAAAGAGGTGGAAATGTTAAGAATCTAAATATTTTCTCGAAACGATATTTGCTAATCATTTTTTTATAAGTCGTATTATTTTGATCCAGTTTTTTAAAGGTCGCTGTGTCAATTAGACTGACACAGCACAAAAAATATTTTTACTTAAAATAGCATAGCAGAAAAATCTCCTACTCAAACTTACCACCTAACTAATAACTAAATAGAACAACTTAAACCACCTGATTTTTGACTAAAAAGAGTATTTTCTCGGTAATCAATAGGACAATCTATCACCGCAGGAACATCTTGAGCAAGAGCCTCTTTCAAAGTAGGAATTAAATCCACAGCAGACTCAACTCGATAACCCTTCAAACCAAAACTTTCAGCAAACTTAACAAAATCAGGATTGCCAAACTTAATAAAAGAAGACTTGCCGAAATGATTTTCCTGTTTCCACTCAATTAAACCATAACCACCATCATTAAAAATCAAAGTCACAAAAGCAGTACCCACTCGTAAAGCAGTTTCCAACTCTTGACAATTCATCATAAACCCTCCATCCCCTGTGGCTGCCACAATCTTACGGTCAGGATAAACTAACTTCGCAGCGATCGCTCCAGGAATAGCAATACCCATCGCCGCAAATCCATTAGAAATCAAACAAGTATTAGGGCGGTCACAATGATAATGTCTAGCAATCCACATTTTATGGGCACCAACATCAGAAATAACAATATCCTCCGCACCCATAACCTGACGCAAATCATAAATTAACTTTTGAGGCTTAATAGGAAACCCATCATCCTGACCATATTCCTCATATTCAGAACGCATATTTTTTCTAATCTCTGAAATAGTCGGACTTAATTTATTTATGCGTTCCGAGCGTCGCAAAATTTCATTCAAAGAATCAGAAATATCTCCAACTATTTCCGCAATAGGAATATAACTACTATCAATCTCCGCATATTTTGCCCCAATATGAATAATCGGAATTTCCCCTTGAGGATTCCATTTTTTCGGTGAATATTCAATCAAATCATAACCAACCGCAATAACCAAATCTGTTTCATCAAAAGCACAACTAATATAATCCCGTTGTTGTAATCCTGTCGTCCATAAAGACAAAGGATGAGTGTAAGGAATCACACCTTTACCCATAAAAGTACTAGCAACAGGAATATTTAATTGTGTAGCAAACTCTGTCAAAGCTTCACTTGCATTCCCACGAATCGCTCCATTTCCAACTAAAATTACAGGATTTTTTGCCTTAGAAATTGCCACTGCTGCCTCCGTCATACTGTGATAAGCAGAATAAGATTTTTCCCGCTTATCTGGATGCAAAGGTTTCCCTTCCACAGACATTGCAGCAATATTTTCTGGTAGATCGATATGAACAGCACCAGGCTTTTCTTGTTGAGCTACCTTAAATGCTTTACGGACAATTTCTTGTGTATTACTAGGGCTAACAATTTGAGCATTCCATTTAGTAACTGGAGAAAACATAGCCACCAAATCTAAATATTGGTGAGATTCAATGTGCATTCTATCAGTACCAACTTGACCAGTAATTGCTACTAAAGGTGCCCCATCTAAATTAGCATCAGCAACACCAGTCATTAAATTAGTAGCGCCAGGACCTAATGTTGATAAACAAACTCCTGCCTTTCCTGTGAGACGACCATAAACATCTGCCATAAAAGCAGCACCCTGTTCATGTCGAGTAGTAATAAATTGAATTGAGGAATTTTTCAGAGCTTCTAGAATGTTTAGATTTTCTTCTCCAGGCAATCCAAATATATATTTTACCCCTTCATTTTCCAGGCATTTTACTAATAATTCTGCAGTGTTCATTTTGATTTTTATCCTTTTATAAAAAGTGTTCATTAATGGATAATTGATAATTACCTGTGTTTAAAATCAAGAGGATTGAATTAAGGAAATATTATTTCTTCTCTTGGTCGATTGGATATGCCGTTTCGCTACGCGACATGAAAAGCGAAGCGGCTCTGAAAGAGCGGGAGACCTCGGCATCCCATCCTACGGACTGCTCCGCAAACGACCGCTTTTTTTCTTGCAATAGAAGGCTTTATACCTTAATTTTTCTGTCAAAACCAAGTCAAAATTGAAAAAAAATGGTGCATCTCAATTTTAAAGAAAGCCAAAAAATATTGCTTTTAGGAAACAGAGAATAGGGAATAGGAAAAAAGTATTTTTGCAAATATGAGATGCACCCAAAAAAGGGAGCTGGTAGGGAATAAGGAATAGGGAAAAACTCGAGCTTTATTGACAGCAGATTCCAAGTATGTGAGGTGAAAATATTATTTTTTAAACTGGTATAAGTCAAAATCAACATTTCAAAATGGAATCTAGTTGCTTTAACAATCAAAGGTTTGTTTCACTATATTATTGTTGCTATGCACTAAAGATTTTAGATGTTTTAACTTCCCTGGCGGGAAGTCCCTCGCTCTCTTGAAGATGAATCTTTCTAGAAAAGGTAATTTCATCCTTTACTTCCTCATATCTCTCAAACTATAATTCCAATATGCAAAGGAAGGAAAATTTATCTCGAAACTAAGACGTCTGAGTTTTTCATTCATAATTAACCTTTCCAGAAAAGGCAATCTCATTATTTTACTTCCTCATATCTCTCAAACTATAATTCCAATATGCAAAGGAAGGAAACCTTATCTCGAAACTAAGACGTCTGAGTTTTTCATTCATAATGAACCTTTCCAGAAAAGGTAATCTCACCCTTTACTTCCTCTTTCTATAAAACTATAATTCCAATGTACAAATTTACATTGCCTCATCTCCAAACTAAACTAGACGTCTGAGTTTTTCAAAGGGATAAATCTTTGCACAAAAGGCAATCTCATCCTTTACTTCCTTTTTCTCTAAAACTATAATTCCAATGCACAAATTTACATTGCCTCATCTCCAAACTAAACTAAGACGTCTGAGTTTTTTCAAGGGATAAATCTTTGCACAAAAGGCAATCTCATCCTTTACTTCCTTTTTCTCTAAAACTATAATTCCAATGTACAAATTTACATTGCCTCATCTCCAAACTAAACTAAGACGTCTGAGTTTTTCAAAGGGATAAATCTTTGCACAAAAGGCAATCTCATCCTTTACTTCCTTTTTCTCTAAAACTATAATTCCAATGCACAAATATGCAACGCCCTTCTTTTGAACAAACTCGAACTATTTAATCCAAACAGTCTTAATATTGACAAATTCCAAAATACCTTCCCTGCTAAGTTCCCGACCATAACCAGAACGTTTAATTCCACCAAAAGGTAGACGTGGGTCAGACTTAACTAAACCCTTGATAAAAACAGCACCAGCTTCCAATTCTGAGATTAACCTATCTGTTTCTGCTGTATCTGTAGTCCATGCACTTGCACCTAACCCAAAGGGTGTATTGTTTGCCAATTCTATTGCTTCATCAATATTAGCAACTCGAAATACTAAAGCTACCGGACCAAAAAATTCTTCCTGATAAGCAGGGGAGTCTATTGGTATCTCAGCCAAAATTGTAGGAGGGTAAAAACTTCCAGGAAGGTCAGACAAAAGATGACCACCAGTCAGAACTTTTGCTCCTTTCTCAACAGAAGCTTGTACTTGAGCATTTAACTCTTGGAGAATAGATGGAGTCGCCAATGGACCAATATTAGTATCTGGCAACATAGGGTCTCCTACTTTTAAAGCCTCAAATTTTTCTACCAGACGTTGTTGAAATTCATCAGCGATCGCCTCGGCCAAGATAAAACGTTTAGCTGCAATACAGGATTGACCACTATTTAGCATTCTAGCTGTAACTGCGGTAGATACAGCTTCCTCTAGATTAGCACTTTCTAATACTATAAACGGATCGCTGCCTCCAAGTTCCAAAACAGTTTTTTTCAGATATTTACCTGCTGTTGCTGCCAAACTTGCACCCGCAGGTTCACTACCAGTCAAAGTTCCTGCTTTTACTCGGTCATCTGCCATAATACCCGCTACTTTATCTGACCCTATTAATAAAGTTTGAAAAGCACCTTCTAAGAAACCTGCTTCTTTAAAAATTTCTTCAATAGCTAAGGCACATTGAGGCACATTAGAGGCGTGTTTCAATAATCCCACATTTCCTGCCATTAAAGCTGGTGCTGCAAAACGGAAAACTTGCCAAAAAGGAAAATTCCAGGGCATGACAGCTAGGACTGGGCCAATTGGTTGATAACGAACAAAGGATTTACTAGCATCAGTTTGTGTAGGGACATCAGCTAGAAACTCGGCTGCCTTTTCTGCGTAGTAGCGACAGACTAAAGCACATTTTTTAGCTTCAGCGATCGCCCCACTCAAAGTTTTTCCCATTTCCAGGGTCATTATCTTACCAAATTTTTCAGCATTTTTCTCTACTATTTCTGCTGCTGCTAATAACCATTCTCCACGTTGGGTCATGGGAATTTTACGATATTGGCGAAAAGTTTTTTCTGCTAACTCTAACTTAGCTTCTATTTGGGTATCTGTGATTGGTTCAAAAGTTTTGATTACTTCTCCTGTTGCTGGATTAATTGTAGCGATAACCATATTTTCTTCTCCTCCAAGATACAAAATCACCCTCTTATGAGTCACAATTCAATATTCACGAATATCAATACATTTTCACTTATAAAAGAGTGTTTGTAAATCAAAGATTAAGAGGGTTCGAGTGCTTAATTTTCGGTGGATTACAGCAGAAAGTTAAATTTTGGTTCCGGTTCATAATTATTGCCGCCTTTTTCCTGACGGAATGCTCCGCAAACATCTCGGCGATAGCCGTTTTCGACTAAGAGCCGACATGAAACGCTGCGGGACATATAAAGCGTTTGCGTAGCATTTCGATAGGAAAGCTTTGCGTTAGCAAAACCCACCTTAAGCCTGGATTTAATATTCCTTTTACAAACAGTCTCTAAAGTTGTTATGCAAGTATGCAAGAAACATAAGAACTTTAATTTTCTAGCACTGACTCTTTGGGTAATTTAACTTATTGTTTTTGATCAGTCTGGATGTTAATTTCATCCAAATAGTTTTGCCAATTTTTGTTGACTTAATTCAACTTTCTACTCCATCTTAGTTGGTAAGACTAGCCAAACCTACTAATTGTTAAATATCTTTTACATTTTTTTAATTATCAACACAAATACCTCACATGGAGAGTAGTATTCTATCCAAGCTTAAGCCTTCCTATAGGCTAAGAGAGCGATCGCCATTTTTTATTTCTAAAATAGAGAACCTTCTCTATTCTTTATCAACAGGACTTAGGCAGAGATAATATATATATAGTTAAAAAACTATAAAGTTATAGTTATGAACACTATATACATGGTCTTTGCGTAAGTCCTAATCAAGTAAGTATTTTGTTTTAAATTTGTATTAAAAAAAATATTTAAAAAGTGAATCTTAATCCTATTTGGATAGTTAGTGAAAACAGTTTCATTTCTTAAACAATGTGGCTAAGTGGCTAAACATACTCATAGTCATAATATCGCTGATAATAAGAATCAGCTTTATCACCATTACCCACAATTCCTAACATTGGTATACCTGCCATACTCAAATCATCGAGAGCTAAACTTAAAGCCTCTCGCTCAGTTTTGCCCAATCCCACTACTAACAATAACCCATTAGTATAAGCTGCCAATAAATTAGCATCAGCTCTTCCCAATAACGGAGCAGTATCACAGATCGCCAAATCAAAAGTGCTAACCCCCTCTTGAATCAATTGCTGCATTTGACTTGAAGACAAAATTTTTGTTGGGTCAGGAGGAATAGGTCCAGAAGTTAAGACAAATAGATTTTCATCCACAGGCGATCGCTGAATTGCTGCTTCTATTGGCATACCATCAGCAATTACACTACTCAACCCCTGTTCATTTGACAATCCCATCATATTGTGAATTTGTGGACAACGTAGATCCGCATCTATTAACAATACTCGTTGACCCATAGCAGCAGCAGCGCGAGCTAAATGACCTGCTACTGTAGATTTACCATCCCCTGGTAAGGCAGAACTAATTACAAAAGAATTAATTGGATTTTCTATATTTAAGAGGCGAATATTAGCATTTAAAGTACGGAAAGCTTCTTGAAAAGCTGAGGGATATAAAACCAAAGCTGAACTTTTCTTTTCTTTCAATTCGTCATTTATCCACATTCTTTGTTCATGTATAGGAATTACTCCTAACAAAGGTAAACCAATAGATTTTTTTACTTCTTTTGGTGTCTCAAAAACATCTTGCTTAAATCTCTCTCCCAACTGAGCTAATAATATTCCTAATACTAATCCTGTTACTCCTCCCAGGAAAAGATTTAATAACATATTTGGAGATAGTGTTACTAACTCACCGTTTTGAGTTTTTAGTAATTCTGGTGGTGCAATTAATTCCCAAGGTAATTTTGTTTCAGCAACTTCTATTTGTAATATCTGTTGTTTTTCTAATAGGTCTTTAATCCTTTGATTTGATATTTCTAATTCTTGCTGAATTTCTGTGTAACGCCTGACTACTTCTGGCATTTTTTCAGCATATTTATTTAATTTAGCTTCAGCTGCATCCAATACTTTACCTCTAACTTCCATCACCTCTATTTGATTGGCAGCTAATATCATTTTGTGAATTAATTCTAGGCGAACAGAATCTTGAAAAGCTAAAGCTTTTTTACTTACTTCTTCTATATCTCTACCAATAACTTTTTCTGCTTCTTGATTTAATAAAGGTAGTAGTTTTTCTCGCTGTTTATATAAAGCTTGCATTTGAGGAGCTTTTTCTTTAAAGCGAGCTGATTCTAAAGCAATCGTTGTTTCTACTTCTTGTAATTGATTTAATAATGATTGATATCTTGGCGCTTGACTTAAAGCTGAAGCCATTAAAGCTTCTTCAGGATTAATTCCCAACTGACTTTCCAACATAGTATGGAGCGATCGCTGCTGGTCAAGTAATATTTTATTTTCTAGTTTTTGGGATTGAATTGCATTCCTTTCTGCTGCTATTTCTTGACTTTTAATTTCTGGATTAATAAATAGATACTCTTGTTGAAATTGCTGTAATTCCTGTCGTAGTTCTTTAACTTTTTGCTGATATTTAGGAATTTGTGACTCAACAAATTTTAACCCTTCACCAGTCTTACTCTGATTATCTTCACGACCATATTTAATATAATTTTCTGCCAGTTGATCCAGTACAAACTTGATTTTATTTTTATCTGAATCTTTATAGTTAACTTCTATAATCTTCGTATCGCCCAACCTTTGAACTTTCAATTTTTCTCTGCCAAAAAATTGATTTATTGGTTTATCAAACAGAAAATTATAATTTACTTCTGGATACTCTTTTTGAATATCCGCAATTATTGGCTGCATAATTTGCGGACTTTTGAGCAATTGAATTTGCGACTCATAATCCAAGATATAATTATTATCTTCTTGATTTTGATTAGCAACTGAGGAAGTTATTTCCTCATCACCATAAATAATTTTTGCTGTCTGTTTTTCCCAATCTTCTCCAGAATTTGTACCTAATATTTTTTCATTAGCTGAATTCTTCACCATCACTCTTTCAACTAATATTTGAAATTTTCCCTGATATGTAGGAATCTGATTTAAACTCCAGAAATATGATCCAGTTGTCGTGGCAGTTGTTACACCAAAAATCAAGAAAAAACGATTACATATTAATTTCAAAATCTTATTTTCTTTTTGAGATATTTTTTCTTCAAAATTTTGAAATTCAGCCTCATATATATTATGTTTAGGGAGTAGGGAGTAGGGAGTAGGGAGTAGGGGAGAGTCTACCAGTTTACTGCGATTATTATATAAGGATAACTGAGAATTTTTTTTCGGTTCCATATCCATAATTAAAATCTAAAATAGAGAGTAGGGATTAGGGAGGAGTCTAACAGTTTGCCAGGATAAAAAAGCAATTGATAATTTTTCAATAATTAAAAGTTACTGTCAAAGTCTATCATTAATAGGAAGTAGGGAAGAATCCACCTGTTTACTGCGATTATTATATAAGGATAACTGAAAATTTTTTTGCTGCATATCCATAATTAAAATCTAAAATAGAGAGTAGGGATTAGGGAAGAGTCTAACAGTTTGCCAGGATAAATAAAAAAGCAATCGCTTAATTATTCAGCAGTTAGCCAGCCTCTTGCAGAGGAGCTACGCTAAGAGCTATCAGTTTTATTACCTTTAAAGGAGGAAAAAGCAATTGATAATTTTTCAATAATTAAAAGTTACTGTCAAAGTCTATCATTAATAGGGACTAGGCAAAAGTCTACCAGTTTACTGTGATTATTATACAAAGATAACTGGGAATTTTTTTGCTACATATTCATAATTAGAGTCAAAAGTTAAAAATAAAATTATTGTCTAACCATTCAATTGCTAAACACTTACATAATTACTATAATTCAGGAAAGATGACTTGATAAGATCCTAACCAAAGTTGTCATTTATTTAGGGTTTGCTGATTAATTATCAAAGCATTTGCATATAAAAGTTTTAGCCTTTTTTGTGCGAAAAAAGTGTGAGTATTTTAGGCAGACAAAGACAGAAAAATTCTACCTCAATTTTTGCAACTACATTCTCTATAATTCCAGTTTCTTCTGTAGGTGCTCGCGAATCGCCCCTACAACTCCCGACTGCTGATTCCTACCCTTACCTATAAGACTTATTCAGCCAAACCTATTTATATATAATAACAATGGGAGTAAACAATTTTTTCAAGAATACCCATTTCAAAAAATTTGCTATATTAAATTTTTAGTAGGTAGAGGATTAGTCCCTTTGGGAAATAACATAAGTAGGAGATATCTCCCTTTAGTAAGAGGGAGAAACTCAAGACCAAGAGAAAATTTTTCCCTACCGAAAAATTATAAAGCCTCTCTATTTATATTATGGGGAAAAAGCAGTCTAAGGATACTGAGGAAACTTAGCCATATCCAATCGACTAAGAGCATAAAAAAAATATTTTTAGTCAATCTTTCTATTACAGAAGAGGTAACAATTAATAATTATTAATTATTAATTATTGATTATCTACTCCCTAAATTCATCAAAAAATATCAAAAAATATTCCTAAAATTCTATTAATTGGACTCAAAGGAGCTAAAACACCTCCTACATTATCAGTAAAGGTTGCCCTACCAGAACGACCAACTACAATTACATCATTATTGAGCAAAGTTGGATTAGTTTCTTCATTAGCTTTTGCCGAAAAATCTACTTCTACTTTTCGCCGAGTAACTGTACCATTAGGATTAAGACGAATAAGTTCTATTTCTTCTGTTTTTGCTCTTGCTGGATTAAAACCTCCCGCTGCTAATAAAGCTTGATTAAGTGTACTATTAGGAGTAACAAATACTGTTCCAGGTTTAACTACTTCCCCAATAACATTAATTTTCAGATTACCTGGAGAAAAACTTGAAGCAGTAACTTCAGCTAATTCATCTAAATTAACTTCATCTGCTACTGGCACATAAATTGTATCTCCTGATTCTAAAACAATATCTTGACTTAAATCCCCACTTTGTAGGAGTTCCCAAAGATTTACTTTAATAACTTGCTCAGTACCAGCGCGAGTTATCCGACGCACCCTAATTCGTCTAATATCCGCTGTTGAAGTAATACCCCCTGCCATTTTAATTGCTTTCGTAACAGTATGCAGCCTCGTATTCTCAGGGAGTGAAATATTTCTATCTGCCTCACTAGAGTCTAAATCTTCTTCCATAGGCAAAACTTGACTTTGGTCAATATCTGTTTCTAATATATAAGGACCAGGCCGTGCCACTTCTCCAACTACTGCAATGTTAATAGGTTGAGTATTAGTACCTGCAAAATTAGCGCTTGCTAATTGATTTGACTCTACTGGATTAACTTCTGTAATACTAGGAACAAATAAAGTATCCCCATCCCGCAAAGAAATATCTTGGACTAAGTTGCCGTTTTGTAAAAGTTCCCATAAGTTAATGTTGATTACTTGTTCTGAAGCGTTGAGTTGGAGGCGACGAATTTTGATTTGTCTGATATCTGCGGAACTTGTTATTCCACCCGCTACTTGTAATGCTTTAGTAACTGTAGGTAGTTGAGTCCCACTTTTACTACTATTACCTTGACTCACTATTGGGGAAATGGTGTACGAACCAGGATGTTGAACTTCTCCGGCGATCGCTATTTTTAATGGACGTGCTGCTAATAGGTTAAGGTTAACCATAGGTATTTGTAGATACTCACCATATTTTTGCTCAATTAATTCTTTGGCCAACTCTAAAGTAATTCCCTGAACAGAGACATTACCTATTAATGGAAGGTTTAGAGTCCCATCAATCTGTACTTGATGTTGACCATTTTCCCCACTATATTCTGGTACGTTAAATATGTCGATTTGAACGCGATCGCCTGGGCCTAGAGTATATCCTTTTGAATCTGGTAAGGGTATTTCTGGTTCAGGAATCAATATTGGTTCTGGGGGTGGAGGTAGCAGAGGTGCTTGTGTTTCTATACCTTTAGGCCAAGGTTCTGTTAATGTTGGTAAGCTTGAAGTTTCTAGTGTTTTTTTGTCTTTCTGATAGAGGGGTTGAGCTTGTGCAGCATAAGAGACTTCCCAGCAAATGTATAATACGACCGTTATTCCATAACTGAAAATTTGGAATAAAGATAATTTTTTGGTGAGAATATCTTCTTTATTTCTTGATTCATTCTGCTTCATTGCTCACTCCCTCCGTATTTTTTTTAACTCAAATAACCTAACTTTTCTAGACTACTAATTATATGAGCTACGCTTTCGTCTAGTTCTTCTTTATCTGTGTAGCAAGTAATTTCTGGATTTTCTGGTGGTTCATAAGGATCGCTAATACCAGTAAACTGTTTAATTTCTCCAGCCCTAGCTTTAGCATATAACCCTTTAACGTCACGTTTTTCACATACTTCTAAGGGTGCATTTATATAAACTTCTATAAAATTTTCATCCATTTCTCTAATTTCGTTTCGTATTCCTTTATAAGGGCTAATTGCTGCAGTAATTGCTACTGCTCCATTTCTGCTTAGGAGATGAGCAACAAATCCAATACGTCGGACATTTATATCTCGGTCTTCTTTACTAAAAGTCAACCCTTTTGATAAGTTTTCTCTGACTATATCTCCATCTAATATTTCTACTTTCCGACCTCTTTCTTTTAATTTTTCTGCCACAACCCTACTGATAGTTGTCTTACCAGCGCCACTTAACCCTGTAAACCAGAGAATGAATCCTTTTTCCATTTTTACTTGATTTTTGTGAGTTTTTACTGAATATATATTCTACTTCAATTATTGAATTATACAGAATCTTTTGTAAGTAAATTTTTCGGCAGGGATCGGTGAGATTAGGCCAATAATCTCTGATACTTCTGTTTAGTTGTGATGGTTAAAACACCGGATAATAATCACTATAAAGTTTGAACTTTGCTTTTTAATTTGAGAATCTAATATGTAGGTTTATTTAAGTCTTAACTTTACATCTACTTTGGGAGTAAATCCAGTTTAATATATTAGTCCGCCACACCCTTTTATATAGATTGAACTAACAAATAATTTGTTAACTATCCTGATTTTATCCTCAATATCCGTATCAGAGAATAGATACTCTTACATGGATATGACCTATGCAAAGTTATACAGCGATCGCTTTCTCATTTTTATTATTACTTGGTAATGCTCCTAGCAGCGAAGCTCTAATGACTGGAAATGAACTTGAATTATCTGCAACATTTTTCAAAGGCTCTGTTCGAACCAGTCACGGAGGACCAACAACTCCTGAGAGGGGAAGAAGACGAAGCTTTGTCAGCACAATCTGTTCTTCTGGGCTAGATAATCAGGAAATTTGTCCTCATCGTGGTAGTGGACGCTAAAGGGGTTTCCTACTTTTTAAGTTTCAGGAGGAAGATTGATTCATTATCAATTAATGAAAGGTTACTTGTTTGATATGGAAAGTAAATGCCTAGGAAGAGAGCTATACTCTGGGAGAAGAGATAGCAAGGTATTTAATTTAAGTAAACTCTATAGACCAGGAATCTTGTATGGCAGGATAATCTCCCTGCCTGCTTCTTGCCTTTCTTCAAAGGAGTGTCCCTTGAACTCTAAAGCTAAAGCTAACAGACAGGATACTATGTCAGATTATTCATTTAGTATGTTATGGTATTATGCTATTATTAAGTGTATCTGTCAGCCAACAATACAAAGGGTGCAAGAATCTAAGATAGCAAACTATTGGCACAGTTAATTCGTGTCAGTATTATCAAACCAAATGCAAAAAAATCTCAATAAAGATATTATGATATACTTATGGCTTACGCATAAACTTTAACTGTAGTATGTGTTTTAATTAACTTTAAACCGCAGCTAGCCAATAACACATAACATAAAATTTGGCGTAATTAGTGGTTTTGGTTCATGTCACAGTTATGGCTGACTTACTTTCTGACATTAAAATATTATCATAGTCAGCATATTTTTAATTGTTAATGGAGGAAGATATAAGACCTCCTTACTTTTGTTATTTTGGGAATGATAAATGAAAAGCGATACCGATCTGATTAATAGCCTTAGCCCCAGCGCGATGGATCAGATTATGTTATATCTAGCGTTTAGTGCTATGAGGACGAGTGGGCATCGTCATGGAGCTTTTTTAGATGCAGCTGCAACTGCAGCTAAATGTGCCATTTATATGACCTACATTGAACAACGTCAAAATCTCCGCATGACTGGCCATCTGCATCACATTGAACCTAAACGGGTTAAGGTCATTGTGCAGGAAGTAGAAGAAGCACTTACAAAAGGTAAATTGCTGAAAATGCTGGGTTCTCAAGAACCTCGCTATTTGATTCAGTTTCCCTATGTATGGTTAGAACAGTATCCTTGGATACCTGGACGTTCCCGACTTCCTAGTAGTAATCTTACTACAGAAGAGAGGCGATATATAGAAACTAAACTGCCCTCAAATATGCCTGATGCTAGATTGATTAATTCTTTTCAGTTTATGGAATTAATCGAGTTCTTGCATAGGCGTTCTCAGGAAGATTTACCGCCAGAACGCCGGATGCCTCTGAGTGAAGCTTTGGCCGAACATATTAAACGTCGTTTGATTTATTCTGGTACGGTGACAAAGATAGATTCTCCCTGGGGAATGCCTTTTTATGCTCTGACTCGTTCTTCTTATTCCCCAGAGGATCAAGAGGAACGTACTTTTATTATGGTTGAGGATACAGCCCGATATTTCCGCTTGATGAAGGACTGGGCTGAACAGAAAAACACAAATGTAATGCGTATTTTGGAGGAGTTTGATATTTCTCCAGATCGCTATGAGCAAGCTAAAGAAGAGTTAGATGAAATTATTAGGCACTGGGCCGATCGCTATCACGAACAAGGGGGAACACAAATGGTACTACAGATGGTTTTTGGCCCCAAGGATGATTAGTCTAATTACCTGCAATCTTTAGTATGTTAGGAGTTAGAAGTTTTTCTAGCCCCTAAAATTATCTGTTTTAATTTTAGTTCTTTTGAATTTATTATTTAGTGATTTAAAGTTTTTAAGAATCTTGACAGTCTCAAGAAATCTAATCTGAAGATGCAGGATTTTGACTAAACTTGATTCAAACCTATAGTTTAATCATAAATAACAACTAAACAGGGTTGCATTTTTACTTTTCTCTACTATTAGGGATGAAAAGATTGTATAAATGCCATGCTATCTAGTCATTTACTTTCCTGTCTTTTTTGCTTTATACTAAAAAGGTTTGTAGATTTCCAATTTTAAGTAATTTTTCATTGTTAAATATATATATAAGGTTAAATTTGATTGATTAATTAGCATTATTTTCTATAACTTCCTTCCGCATATTCGAGTAATTCTTCCCAACTCATTCTACCAACTCTCCGCAAATCAATACTTTTTCCACTTCTAAAAATTATTTTAGCTTTGGTTCCTATAATAGTTTCTTGAATATCAACTACTAGATAATTACGCTTATCTCTTCCCCAGTGAACTTCCGCTTCATCCCACCACTTCATTCCTTCACTTTTAAATATTCGGTTTTCTAGCCAATTATTATTCCATTGGTAGGGATGCCAATTTTTTTTAATTGCTTTGATTAAAAAACTATTTGGTGAACCAAAATTTTCCCCATTATTTTGTTTTCTATACCAATAAGATACAGTAGTTCTAAAAGCATCTTCCAAATCTTCAGGACAATAATAAATTGCTTCTTCTACATCTTGATTCAAAAAATCTACACCAATGGTAGTCAAAGCAGGAGCATACTTTTTTATTAGTTCTTGGATACCTTCATCTAATTCTAAGTATAGCAAAATTAAATCTCCATTTTATGAACACAATGACTAATAAATCCGGCTATTATAGGGTAGTTGCCTAAATATCTAAATTCTTATCAGGCAAATATTTGAAATTTTGGATATCTCTTTATTTTCAGAGGATTTAGTGTAATCAAATAATCCATAAAACATTTATTAATTGGTAAATTAATTACACATTCTATTAACCCTCTTTTCCTAGTTAAGTGTTCCCTCTTTGAAGTAGGAAATTTATTTTGCACGACTACTAATTATACTAATTATCAAAAACTGGTAGTCCTGTAGATGTCGTAATATTTGTTAAGTAAACCCCTTTCATTGTTATAAGTCGAACTGCACAAACCACTACTTGTACACTACTACTATTTATTCATATCAAGCAAAGGAGAGACTTTTACTTCCTATTAATTTTCTGGAGAAGGAGCAGAATCTTTATTTTCTAGATTTTCTTCTGAATTAATTTCCTGCTCTACTGCTTCTTTTTCAGAATTTACTGGAGATTCAACTGCTTCATTTTTATCCGTAGCATTCGATAATTTTACATCATTAAATTGAGGTCTATTAAAAGCTCCAATCTTAAAACCTTCCACATCCGAACTACTAATATAATTCCACATCCAACCAGGACTATAAAGTGGCACCATCACAGCATTATCAAATAAATATTTCTGAACTTCTACAACTTTTTCTTGTTGTTGTTTGGAGTTAGTTGCAGTTCTCATTTCTGTTAGTAATGTATCAAGTTCATCACTGTTATAACCTCCCATCCAACCAGGAGAATGCCACAATTTATAAAGAAAATCTGGATCATACCAAGACCATCCCATCATATCAATAACACCATTGCCTTCTGCTTGACTATTTTCTTTTTTAATTCTGGCATTAAGACTGCCAATATCCATTGTTTCTAAATTAGCTTTTATACCCACTTCTTCTAATTGAGTTTGAAAATTTTTGAGAACTTTTTCACGGTTTCCTCCTTTCCAAGTTAGGAGAGTTACTTCTAATGGTTCATCTTCACTATAACCAAGTTCACTTAATAGAGTTTTTGCCTTTTCTTGGTCTGGTTTAATACTAAACTCCGAACAAAGTTTTTCATTATTAGGAAACATAATATCAGCGATCAGGCATTCCGAAGGTTTAGCTAAACCTGCTAATACTTCTTCTGTCGTTTTTTTCACATCTATTCCATAAGCAACTGCTTGTCTTGCCTTTTTATCATCAAAAGGAGGTCTAGAAGTAACGAATTCTAAAAATACTATTTGCCCAGTATTTTCAGCAGTATAAAGTTTTAAATTAGAGTCTTCTTTGAGATTAGAAACTTCTGTTATTGGAGGTTCAATTAAATGTACTTCGCCAGATTTCAGCGCAGCTAAACGAGCTTCTACTTCTGGCATAGTTTTAATTACTAATTTATTTATATAAGGAGTACCAGAATTATTCACTGGTCGCCCATAATTTTTGTAGTTTGGGTTAGCTTTAAGTACAAGTTGTTCTCCTTGAGTCCATTCCACAAATTCAAACGGACCTGTACCTATTACTCCATCTATACCAAATTTTTCGTTGTAGGTTTGGATGGCTGAGGGACAAATCATACTGGAGTAGGTGTCGGCTAAGAAACGAGGAAAGGGACTAAAAGCTTCAGTCATTTTGACCTTAACTGTGAGGTTGTCCACAACTTCTACTGTTTCTATTGGCCCCCAACTGTCTTTGGTGCTGTTTTCTGTTTGGGGGTTAATAGCTCTGTCTATAGTAAATTTAACGGCATTAGCATCAAAGGTTGTGCCGTCATGACATTTGATATTTTCGTTGAGTTTAAAGGTATATTCTTGGCCGTTGTTGCTAACTGACCATTCTTTGGCTAGGTTGGGTTTAATTTTGCCTTGGTCATCGAAGGCGAGAAGTGTGTCGTAAATTTGATCGATTATTTGTCTAGATAAGGGTGATGTTGATTTGTGGGGGTCGAGGGTGTCGGAGTTTCTATATCTAGCCCAAACCAGAGTACCTGGTTCGGGAGTGGTTGATGTTTCTGAGGTTTTGGTCGTAGTTTGGGTACTGTTGCAGGCGATCGCTAGGGTGGCAAGTATTAATGTTATTGCTATGAAACGCCAATTTTTTTGATGAGTTAATTTTTGGAGAAACTGATTTAGGGAAAACATTATGATATTTATTGTATAGTTATGATTTAGGTAAGTACACTGTATATGTAGAATAAAAACTATAGCCCTATACTATATCTAGAGTTTACAACTCAAACATATCTACTCTATAAGTATTTAATTAGTCCACAAAAGTTCTTATTATAGTTGTTCAACTTAAGAATGAGATAAGTATTTCTTACTATGAAAGGATTTCAGCTGACAAAGTGTTTCATTCTTAAATTAAATGACTATATATCACAAAGCTTGCTATCTATATTTTTAGATTTTACTTAAATTAGCAGGATTTACGCAGATGTACTATATATATCTATGAATATAGTGAAAAAACTATAGCGTTATAGTTTTTTCACTATATACACTGTCTTTGGGTAAGTCCTAGTTAGTAAAGTTGATTTGAATGTATTTACTTTGGTTAAAATAAAAAATGTCAAACTATTAAATATATACTAGGTAAAACTTTGCTAGACGAACAGGCAAAAAAAACTATACTGCGTAAAATTCCTCATGGATTATACATCTGTGGTGTTAAAGATGGCGATGAAGTAAATGGCTTTACAGCTAGTTGGGTAATGCAAGCATCTTTTAAGCCTCCCCTAATTGTTAATTGTGTGAATAAAAGTTCTATATCCCATGCCATGATTAAAGCTAGTGGAGTCTTTTCCCTTAGTGTCTTAGGAGCAGAGCAAAAAGATTTAGCTCAACAATTTTTTAAACCTCAACGTCGTGTGGGAAATAAATTTGAAGAAGTAGAATTTTATTTAGGAGAAACTGGTTGCCCAATTATTTCTGATACTCTTGGTTATGTTGAATGTAAAGTTATTGGTGCTGTAGAAGAAGGCGACCATACTGTATATGTAGCGGAAGTAATTGCAGCAGGTGTGCATCGCGAAGGAGATCCTTTATTGTTAGAAAGTACAGGCTGGAATTATGGTGGTTAATTAGTATTAGTAAGAATTTTTGCCCATTGTGAGGTACAAAATTCTAACTTTTAGAGAGTAGGGAGAATATCAGAATAAAAACAAATGTACCTTACTAATTTTAGAAAGCCTTAGTTAGGGTTTGCTGAAAAAGTTTTATGGGTAAGGCTAGGAGTGAGGAGAAGTAGCAATTATAGGGGAGACCCAAGGAAAAATAGTCCTTTGATTTTGGTGCCATAATCTACCCAAAATACTCACTTTTTCCGCTTTATCAAGCAAAGCTGGTACTGTTTCCAGAGCTAAAATTCTCAAACCTTTATCCGTCAATACTTTGATATTTAATCAGCAAGCCCTAATTATCAGTTATTACCTAATACAAGATTCAAAATTAAAGAAAAAGTGCGTTTAGATAATTAATTTATTAATTCAGTTACACTAGGCTAAAACTTTGTAGGAAAATTGTTGGAAACTGCTATAAATTCAACATTTTATTTTATGAAATACTGAGATTATGCCAATCTTCTAAGTAATAATCTCTGGGTAACTTAGGTCTATCTCTAGACAATTAATTAGTTAATTTTTACACCTATAATACCTATCTTAATCATTAATTTTGTTCATAGTTAATTATTCACATTTAGTTATGCCACTAATTAAAGTTCAAACCTCTGTTTCAAAACCAGAAAAAGATACAATTGATAGCCTTCTCAAAAATCTTTCTTCTGGAATGGCAAAACATTTTAGTAAATCAGAATCTTATGTAATGAAAACTTTTGAATCAGATATTCAAATGACTTTTAGCGGTAATAGTGATGAACCTGTTTGTTATATGGAAATTAAAAGTATTGGTAGTATGAATCCAAATCAAACAAAGGCAATAAGTCAAGATTTTTGTCAACAAATTAATCAGGTTTTAGGGATACCAACTAACCGAATTTACATAGAATTTTATGATGCTAAAGGTTCGATGTGGGGGTGGAATAATTCTACATTTGGTTAATTGTTATCTACCTTTTTTTGAGTAGTTAGGGAAGAACATTTTTATAGCAGTTTTCATTAATATAGAGTACAGATACTTGGCATTTAAAAAAGCAATAAAGAAAGAAAAAGTTTTGTAGTTTACTTTTATGAAAACTGCTAGTAAGTCATAAGGATTACCATACATTAATAGTGAACCTAGCTAACACTTCAGTTATTAAGTGATTAATATTATGTCTGATTGAATAGTTATAATTATTGCTCTACTGATTAAGTCTTTAAAGATAATAGATAAAAGCTAAAGCTTTTTTATTAGTTAGGATAAAAGGCAAACAAATACAGAAAAATTAAGGGAAAATTATTCCTTCGTAAGCATTCAGGTCTTGGGGTTGCATTATTCTTGATTTTGTGCTTACTAAGTGTTTCACAACTTAAAACTGTATCCATACGATACTAATACCATGTCCGGTTGAATAGTTATAAATAACGAGGCAGGAGTGTGGGGAGTGTGGGGAGTGTGGGGAGTGTGGGGAGTGTGTGAAGTGTGGGAAATGTGGGAAGTGTGGGAAGATTTGGTAATGGTTGAAGATGGAACTTTTTTTTATCACGCTCTTATCCGGACATGATATAAAAGTCTATAAATTAGGCTAAAAGATTTCTGGAAAGTGATAAATACACAGACATAATTATTTGTCAACCCCAGCACCTGAGTAGTTACATTCCTTCTACTTTTTCTGTATCCCCGTACTTCCGACACTCTGCTTTTTTCAGCAAACTCTAATTATTTTTATTTGTAGTAGGGACGTTGCATCCAACCTCCCTACATTCGCCACTCCCCTACTCAAGAAAATCTAGAAAAGTTGTGGGGAGATGGAGATATTTATGAACTAGAGAGTTTAAAAATAAGCAGTATTAAAGGTTTTTATCGGGAATTTATATTTGAGAAAAATATAAGTTACGACACAAAAGAATGTATCAAAAATATTCATTTTGACTCCTAACTCCTGACTTCTTACTCCTAATAAATACTCTAACGATTTGTAGTAAATATTTATCAAATTGGTATAGAAATCCTATTTTATTTATGTCAAAAATCTTACTGCTTTTTAGGAAACAGAGAATAGGCAAGAGATGGAAGTTTCAGTATTTTTATTTACTTTTTGATTTATCACAACTTATGGGCCAATTTTTATATAAAAGACAAGAGGGCTTAGGATATTTTACCTATTGTTAAATAGATCCGTTTTTTTTGCCTTTCTACTGAGAAATTTTTTGTTATATGTATCCCTAGAATGATATAGTTTTAAATGTCCATAATTACTTGATAGTTAATCAATATTTAGCTATGCCTTGTATCAAAGTTCTTACCTCAGCACCAAAGCCAGACAAAGAAACAATAGATGTTTTTTTGAAAAAGATTTCTGCTACTTTAGCTAAACACACTGATCGACCAGAAGCATTAGTAATGACGGCTGTTAATTTTGACTTTTCTATGAGTTTTGCTGGCAGCACTGAACAACCAGTTTGTTTTATTGAAGTTAGAAGTATTAGTCGCTTAGAACAACAACGATTAATTGCTATGTGTCAGGATTTTTGCCAAGAAGTTAATGAACATTTGGGGGTGTCAAAAGATCATATATACCTAACATTTCAAGACTTTACTGATGGTATGTGGGGCTGGAATGGTGCGGTCACTGGAACACTTACTCTGCCAGGGTAATTAAACAACTAACTAGACATTATGTTTAATTAATTAGACATAATAAAAATGGGCGTTGGTAATTTTGACTATAATTGCCCTTTAATGGGGATAGTCTTGACGCAAATGTGTGCGTGAGCCTAGTTATTAACATTGAGCATTTTATACTTGCCTTAATTTAGGTTTTATAGCTTGATTCACCAACGCCTAAAAATCTTTCTCTCTCAAAAGAATATGCTAGATTAGTTACTATTGCCTCTTGCATAAAAATTCGGGTTTAAACCCTCTCTGTATAGGATAGGAGAAAAAAAAATTCCTTTTAATCAATCCTTCTATCACAGAAGAGGTAATTAATAATTAACAATAATTAATTATTAATTATTAATTATTTAACTAAGAACTTTTATTTTTCTCCCCCCTCTAATT
>JBCDJM010000034.1:0-39619 GCA_038747755.1 Cyanobacteria bacterium P01_H01_bin.35 | reverse complement strand
TTTTTTTTGTAAGATTTTGACACTTACAATAACTATAATTATTTAAAACTATAATTACTGAAGTCATAACTCAGAAGTTCAATTCTTGTTGTGACTAAATTTGATAGCAGCGAGAATGTCCGCTCTAGTACCTATATTTAATATTTGGCTTTTATCAATTGGTCAATTCTATTAATGTAGAGACGTTGTATGGAACGTCTCTACTAATTCATTATCAAATATACAACTTTGGGATAAAATTTAGCTTTTTAATTAGCCAATATATTATCCAGTTTTTGACTTGGAATTAATCCCAAATTAGTATTAGGAAAAATTCAAAGTTCTTTAGACAAGATTAGACTAGACTAGACTAGGAACTTTAGCCATCAGATGAGGATAAAGAGGAAAACCACTGCATAATGATGCTACCCTGTCTCGGCACTTTTGAGCTACCCCTTCATTTTCTGGATTTAGTAATCTTTCAGCAATAATATCGCCTATTTCTGTAAATTCAGCAGCTTTCATCCCTCGACTTGTCATTGCTGGGGAACCCAGTCGGAGGCCACTGGTAACAAAAGGAGACTCTGGGTCAAAAGGTACAGTATTTTTATTAGTAGTAATATTTACCCCACTCATCAATTTGTCTGCTTTTTTACCTGTCATACTTACTGATCTTAGATCCACCAGCATAAGGTGATTTTTCGTACCACCAGAAACTATTTTTAATTCCCGTTTTTGGATTTGAGCTGCTAAGGCAGCAGCATTTTCTATAACTTGGCCAGAATAAGTCTTAAATTCTGGCTTTAAAGCTTCTCCAAATGCGACTGCTTTGCCTGCAATAACGTGTTCTAAAGGACCGCCTTGAGTTCCGGGAAATACTGATTTGTCGAATTTTTTCCCTAATTCTGGGTCGCGGGTCAGGATTAAACCGCCTCGTGGCCCCCTTAAGGTTTTGTGGGTGGTAGTTGTTACTACGTCACAGTGGGGGAGTGGGTTAGGATGATGACCTGTTGCTACTAACCCGGCAATATGAGCAATATCCGCTAATAAATAAGCTCCTACTTCATCGGCGATCGCCCGGAATTTTTCAAAGTCAATTATCTGAGAATAGGCAGAGTAACCACAAATCAGAAGTTTGGGTTTATGTTGCTTTGCTAATTCTAGAACTTGGTCGTAGTCTATAGCTTCTGTTTCTTTACTTACACCATAATGATGAACGTTGAACCATTTACCAGAAACGTTAACTGGGGAACCGTGGGTCAAATGTCCGCCATGGGATAGGTCCATTCCCATGATGGTGTCCCCTGGTTTTAATAAGGTGAGAAATACGGCAAAGTTAGCTTGTGCCCCAGAATGAGGTTGTACATTGGCATGGGCAGCTCCAAATAATTCTTTGGCACGGTCTATGGCTATTTGTTCGATTTCGTCTATAAATTCACAGCCGCCATAGTAACGTTTACCTGGGAGACCTTCGGCATATTTGTTGGTGAGTACGGAACCTTGGGCGGCCATTACTGCTGGTGAGGTAAAGTTTTCACTAGCAATTAGTTCTAGGTGGTCTTGTTGGCGTCCGTATTCTTTTTGAATTAGTTCGGCTACTAAGGGGTCAGTATCAGCTAGAAAGTTACCGTTAATCATGTTGAGTATTTTTTGAGATTACATTAAAAGTATATGCCCCACACTCGCACTTACGTTTTTAGTGTGGGGCTGAGGAATTTAGTTTAAACTAGCGGAGTTATAGTTAATTGACTTTTAGAATTTGTTTTCAATAACTAATTCACTCAATGGTAATTGTCCGGGTTTTGGCCAAGGCTCTTTAACTTTTTTGCCAACGGCTACCATAGGACCCATTACATGATCTTTGGGTAGATTAATCAATTCTGCTAGTTTCTCAATATCAAAACCAATCATCGGACAGGAATCATAATCCATCCCTTTTGCTGCTAACATTAGAGTCTGCATTGCCATACCAATTGAACGTTGAGCTTCATCTCGCTGGAGCCATTCACGCCCTTCATAGAAAGCACCTGTCATTCCTACCATTTGACTAGAGACTTCCTCTGGAGCATTTGTCCAATAACGACTAACATCTTTTTGCCAAGCATTCATATCTGCTGTAAAGAGAATGAGCAAAGAAGCATCTGTCATTTGAGCTTGATCGAAACCAAGTTCTGTTTTGACCTTTTGTCGTAATTCTGGATCTCGAAGAATAACAAAACGCCAGTGTTGAATATTGAAACTGGTGGGAGCCTGAATTACTGCTTCCAAAAGTTTTTGTTCTTCTTCGGGTGTTATTTTATGGTTAGGATCGAAACCTTTAACAGCGCGACGTTGATAAATTGCGTCTAAAGCATCCATTGAGTCAAACTCCTCTTTATAAGTTTAAGGTTCAGAAACTGGGTTTTTCAAGAAAATGAAAAACTAAGTCCCCCTATTTGGGTTCTCTCTGTTAGGCAAATACTTTGTTAGATTCTACCTGAAATTAGGATCGAAAAATCTACTTAATTTTTAAGTCTCAAAATAGCTGGTCATTTCAGTTATCTGTTTGCCCAGGTAACAGAAAAAAGGGAATCTAGAATCAAAAAGATTTTTAAATAATGGTTGAGAAATTATTGTATGTAGGTACTTCTCTTCTTTACACTAATGTGCTTATATGTTATTGTATTTTGCCTCAGGCAATTTTGGATAGGATTTATAGGATATAAATAATTGATTTAGTAGATGCTACATTAGCTTCATTTGTCAGAATCTAATAGTTTTAAAAAAAAGGAGATAAAAGGATATCTTATGAGCTGTTTTAAAATCTTTAGCTTGTAGGCGATCGCTTAGTCTATTTAACAATTTTCTTCAATAGAACCTCTTTTAATCTACATTGGTAACACAACCATCCTGCTTGTTACACGTTGGAAGTTTGTGTTACCAAAAATTATGAGTTTTCCTGCTCTCGTAATGGTAAAGATATGTATTTTTTAACTTCTTCTCACACTGCCCACGCTCTTTTTTGCATTACAATTCACCACCACCAAATTATATTTAGTTTATGATAAAGTCACTCCTGTAATTATATCTTTTGGCAATTTAGGAGGTGCAGGATCAACTGTTAAATATAAAATACTGCTGTAGGGAATAACTTGAACAGTATTATTTGTTAATTGTAAAATTAATTTATCAGATTTTTGTATTTGAAAAAGACGACTGGCAATATCAACATTTTCCCACCCTTGTCCTAATACTTCAAAGGTTTGAATTTCTCCATTAATATAGGTTACTTTGACTTTAAAGGATAAAGATTTTTCTTCAGTCTTCATTATGATTATATGAGAATAGTTTTTTACTTACAGCAGTTTTCAAGTCAAGGAACTACATAAAAAAGCGATACTCTTAGGGAGGTTGCGTGCAAGGTCTCTATTTTGTGGTTTACTAATTATGAAAAGCGCTGTAATTACTTAAGTTAAGTTAAGTGTTGAATATTGTTATAAGTCAATATGACAGTTTGACAATTTGCACACTCTATAAAACTAAAAATAGTTTACCATTACCGATAAACCAGCTATTTTTTCTCTGCTTACTTCTTCACTTCTTACGTCTGCAATAGTGGTGCAGCATTTAATAATGTCTGAGTATAAGAATGTTGCGGATGATTAAATATTTCTTCTATTTTGCCTTGCTCGACAATTTTGCCACTATTCATAACAGCAATTCTGTCACAAATAAATCTAGCTACCCACAAGTCATGGGTAATAAATAAATAAGTTAAATTCAATTCTTGCTTCAATTGCAACATCAATTCCAAAACTTGAGTTTGAATAGTAGCGTCTAACATACTTACAGGTTCATCACAAATTACCAGTTTTGGATTTGTAATTAATGCTCTGGCAATAGCAACTCTTTGTTGTTGTCCTCCTGATAATTCGGAAGGATATCTATTTCCATATTCTGCTACTGGAGTCAAACCTACTTTTTCTAGCATTTCCTCAACTTTAATTTTGGCTTCTTCTGTGCTAGCTAAATTATGAATAAATAGGGGGTCAGCTATTATCTGGTTAACAGTCATCATCGGGTTGAGACAAGCGAGGGGGTCTTGAAATATCATTTGCATTTCCCGACGGTATGGTTGTAAGGCGGAGCTTGATAAGGTGGTTAAATCTGTGCCTTGAAATGTGACTGAACCAGAAGTAGGTTTAATTAATTGTAAAATAGTCCGAGATAAGGTACTTTTACCACAACCAGATTCTCCGACTAATCCTAATATTTCTCCTGAAAAAAGATTTAAGTTTACTCCATCAACTGCTTTAATAAGTTTGCTTTTGCCAGAAAAAAATAACTGTTCTATAAAATTACTTTCTAAGGTGTAATGTTTAACTAAATCTTTGATTTGTAAAATAGGTTTAATTGTTTTAGCAACTGTTATTTCTTCTGTTTCTTCAGATTTTTCTGGTTGAATTTGAGGATAATTAGATTCAACAACTTGAATATGTAAAGCAGCTTCAAACAGAGATTTGGTATATTCATGTTGGGGATGATGGAGAATTTGTTTAATTTCACCTTTTTCTACTATTTCACCCCCATACATCACAGCAATACTGTCACAATATTCTCCCACCATTGCCAAATCATGAGAAATTAATAATAAAGAAGTCTGACGTTCTTGGCAAAGTCTAGTCAATTCCTGCAAAATTTGAGATGCTATAGTTACATCTAAACTGGTAGTAGGTTCGTCAGCAACTATCAATTTCGGGTCAAGTAAAAGTGCTAGAGCGATCGCTACCCTTTGTCGCATTCCCCCACTAAATTCATGGGGATATTGAGACCAACGACTGGCTGGAATATTAACAGTTTCTAGAGTTTCGATAGATTTTTTTTCTGCTTGAGATTTAGATAGATGGGGTTGATGTGCAATAATAGTTTCTATACAATGATCCCCAATAGTCATTAATGGATCAAGGCGACTCATGGGATCTTGAAAAACTAATGCTACTGCTTCACCACGAAATTTTCTCAGTTGAGAGGAATTCATCCCAAACACAGATTTTTCCCCAAAGGTAACAGAGCCCTCAACTTGTACTGACTGGGGTAATAATCTCATAGCAGCACGTCCGAGGGTAGATTTACCACATCCAGATTCTCCCACTAATCCTAATTTTTCACCAGGTTGCAGTTTTAGGGATACATTATTTACTGCCCAATGAGATTTTCCACGTTTTTCAGGATAAGCTACTCGTAGATTTTCTATATTTAGTAAGGGATTCATTTATTATTTTAATTAGGGATAGTTGCTTGAGTTACCACTCAGCTATTTCTGTGATTATTTTCTAGGCAAAAATTCAGATGTTTTTTGAGTGAATTTTGATTGAGAATATATCAACCTAATTGGAGATGTCAAATATTATTTCAATATCAATATATTAATAATTCATGTCTAATAATTTATGCAAAACCTTATTTTTTCTATTAGCTATAATACGTTATTACCTAATAATAACTGAGAAAACAATAAGATATCAACCTTCTCTTATTCAGGTATTTTTTATAAACATATTTATTCAGAAAATGATGACACAATAAACAAGTTATATGTAAGTCTTTGAGAAGCTTTTTGCAGAAAAAAATATATTAAAAAATACATTTTTTTGATAACTTAATTCAGTATTTTTGCCTATTTAATATACTTTTTTAGGTTTAGGGAAAAATAAAGGTATAAAGTCTCTCCAGTGATGAAGAAAAAAAAATCTTATAGCCAATCCTCTTCTTTATAAAAAGAGGTAATTATTAATTATTAATTGTTAATTATTAATTATTGAACCTACTCCCTAAAATTAACTTTGACTACCCATGCTAAACTTCCCATTAAGTTCTTTTCTTTTATTTTCAAATCTGTGTAACAGATAAGTAGCAGCACAATCTGCTTGAGGATGATTTTCCAATATTTCCGCTAATTGAAAAATATAATCAGCTACTTCTTCTCCTAATTTCTCAATAACAGTCTCACGATTAATCATTTCTTGTTGATGCTGACGAACTTTTGCTTGCCATTTACTAGAAAAAATCTCGTGAATTTTAGTGTGCAGACCAAGCTCTTCTAAAATTTTCCATTCTTCACCATTATCAAACCAGATACCTCCACAACTCATACAACGTTCTATATAGAAAGGATTTTTAATATTTATTCTGGTTCTTGACAAATAAGTACCGCACTCTGGACATAATCCTGCTTTACCATCAAAGGGAGAAGGTACAAAATCTTCAAATTGATTGTAGTAGGGCAAGATTTCTTCAGGAGCATACCATGAAGGTAAACTAGCTAACCAGGCTTCATACTCTTTTGCTGAAATCCAGAAACCTTCAGATTTTGGACAATATTTTACCGGAATAATATCATTTAAAACGGCGTCTTCTAAATCTACATCGCATTTAGGGCTTTTCATCCTATTTCATCCTGATTTTATATAAGTTCGTTTTGACCAAGTATCTTCATACAATAACCTTTGAGGGTTTCTAGGCGATCACTAATCTTGGCCAACCGTGTTTTTGTTGTTTGAGGGTTTCGAGATGCTTGTAAAAAGCTAACATCTACATTTAAGAGCCTAAATTCTTTGTGAATCTCAGTCAAATAAGACTGTACCTGAGATGCTATGGATGGGTCTAGTTCCGAATTATCTAAATTAATAATTTGAGTATCTAACAATTGTTGGACTTCTTGGTTTATGGCCAATATTTTTGATAGTTCTATTTCGGCCATGTTCTGTTGCCAGTGATTCAGAAGTTGACTTAATTTTTGATATTGTTGATTATGCTCCTTTGGCAACATAATGTAAATAAATAGAAATTTGTATATATTATTAGCATATAAAGTAATACTGTTTCACTAAAGTCAAAAGTCAAAAGTTAACAGTTAAAAGTCAAAAGTTAAAAAATCAGATAGTATTGGCTGAAAAATTTGACTGAGAATAATTTCAAGGGATAATTTAACACTAATTATGTCAAATTATTTGTAACCAAGAAATAAGGTCAATAGTCTCGCCTTTCAAGGGTAGAAAAAGGGAAATTTCCGGTTTCAAAAATATCCTAATTCAATTCAAGGTAATGATAATTGATAACTAATACCTAAAACTAAAATGCCATTGCTTAAGTGAATCGGTATAACAATCTAGGATTTTAGGTTCAGAAGTTATTAGCTTAAGTACAACCACGGACGCTTAATTAATCTGGCTATAACTTTTGTCACTGTGGAGAGACAAAAGAATCATAATTTTATTATTTACATAATTTTAGATATATTGAGTTTTAAACTATTTAAGCTTTTTCTAAGTTATGTATTTTGTCTAATCCTCAATTCTAATTTCATCGTTGCTAGGCTTTGATTTTTCGAGAACCTGATTTTTTGATGGAGCGCTATTAGGTGTGATTTTATAGATTTTTCAAGAGCACTAAGCCTAATAAATCATAAATTAAACCCCTCTTTTTACATCCAGTCTCTAAAATTATTTAGAATTTAATTATCAATAAGATTAAAGTTTATTCAAAGATTTAGGAAAAAATAATTAAGTCTTCAATTTTTAAGTTATATTTTAGATGTCGGGGTCAACTAACCCAGATTAAATAACATAAATTAATTGTAATAATAATATATCAATATATAGTTGACTAATTCTAGTTTTCCAGAATCTTGGGATAAAAATAAAAGTATAAAAAATCACAGATAATCTGTAGAAAAACTGGAATTCTATAGTGAAAAGCTGTTAGATATTACTTTCTAATAAAATATAAATTTATAATTACTGCTAGGAAAATACAAAAATATAACTGGTAGTCGTGGATTATAATTACTTTATTAATGGTACAATAATAATTTTATTCGCTATTGACCATTACTACACACGACTAATATATAACTATTTCATCATTTTACCAAAAACTAAGTTAAAAGCTGATACTTATACTTATTAACTCTAAACTCAAAACTAACTCATAATGAACACAAAAATCCTAACACCTAAACCTCAAATTTCATGTGTAATTCCTGATTGGCTACAAGAATGTCTAGATAATAGAAATAATAGTGATAATATAACGAGCTGTTCAGTGGATACAGCATTAATTTGTCGAGCATTTGAATTTGCATACAAGTTACATGAAGGGCAGTATCGGAAATCAGGAGAACCTTATATTTGTCATCCTGTAGCTGTTGCAGGATTATTAAAATATCTCGGCGGTGATAGTGCGATGATTGCTGCAGGTTTTCTACATGATATTGTTGAAGATACTGACGTAACTATTGAGGAAATAGAACAAAAATTTGGTGCAGAAGTAGCTTTATTAGTAGAAGGTGTAACTAAGCTTTCTAAGTTTAATTTTTCCAGCAAAACAGAGCTACAAGCTGAAAATTTTCGCCGAATGTTTTTGGCAATGGCAAAGGATATTAGAGTGATTGTTGTGAAGCTGGCAGACAGATTACATAATATGAGAACTCTTCAGCATTTACCTCCTCATAAACAGTTAAATAAAGCATTAGAAACAAGGGAAATATTTGCACCATTAGCAAACCGTTTGGGAATTGGTCGAATTAAATGGGAATTAGAAGATTTATCTTTTAAATATATTGAAACAAATGCTTATCGGGAAATACAAGAATTAGTAGCAGATAAACGAGCGGATCGGGAAGCTAAATTGTTAGAAATGACAGAAAATTTACGACGAAAATTAGACCAAGCAGGAATAGAATGTTATGACATTAGTGGCCGCCCTAAACATCTTTATGGAATCTATCGGAAGATGTACTTTAAACAAAAAGAATTTCACGAAGTATATGATATTTCTGGATTGAGAATTATTGTAGAAAAAAATGAGGATTGTTATCGAACTTTAGCTATTGTTCACGACTCTTATCGCCCTATTCCTGGAAGATTTAAAGATTATATTGGTCTGCCAAAACCTAATCGTTATCAATCATTACATACAGGAGTAATAGGAATTACAGGTCGTCCAGTAGAAGTACAAATTAGAACTCTAGAAATGCACCATATTGCTGAGTATGGAATAGCTGCTCATTGGAAGTATAAAGAAACAGGTTATAGCAATACTAATACGAAAATTACTGCTGAAGATGAAAAATTTACTTGGCTTAGACAGTTATTAGAATGGCAAAGTGACCTGAAAGACGATCGGGAATATTTGGAGACTATTAAGGGCGATTTATTCTCTGAAGATGTTTATGTATTTACACCAAAAGGTGATGTAATTTCTCTCAAACATGGCTCGACACCAATAGATTTTGCTTATCGCATTCATACAGAAGTAGGAAACCATTGTACAGGTGCTAAAGTAAATGAACGAATAGTACCTTTAGATAGTCATTTAAAAAATGGTGATATTGTCGAAATTTTGACTCAGAAAAATGGTCATCCTAGTTTAGATTGGCTAAATTTTGTTGTTACTGGTGGTGCAAGAAATAGAATTCGTCAGTGGTTTAAACGCTCCCATAGAGAAGAAAATTTAGCTAGAGGTCGAGAATTATTGGAAAAAGAATTGGGTAAAAAAGGTTTTGAATCTTTACTCAAATCAGAGCAAATGCGACTTGTTTCTGAAAGATTTAATTATCAGAATGTAGATGATTTATTAGCAGGTTTGGGTTACGGTGAAATAACTTTAAATTTAGTAGTTAATCGATTGCGAGATGCCTCTAGAGAAGTAACACAAGTTGAGCAGAATTCAGATATTTTCTCAGAAAAATATTTACACAAACCTACTCAAACTTCATCTCCTAATAATTCTCATCCAATCGTTGGGGTTGAAGGTTTAATGTATCATTTAGCAGGTTGTTGTAATCCGATTCCAGGTGAGCCTATTATTGGAGCTGTAACTCGTATGAATGGTATTTCAATTCATCGTCAAGGTTGTTCTAATTTGGAAAGTGTACCTGGAGAAAGGTTAGTTCCTGTTAGTTGGAATACTGCTAATGAAAATCAGGGACGACCTAAAACTTATCCAGTTAATATCTGTATTGAAGTTCTAGATCGAGTTGGTGTATTGAAGGATATTTTATCTCGTTTGATGGATAATAATGTTAATGTTCAAAATGCTCAGGTTAAAACAAATCCTGGTCATCCGGCAATTATTAATCTATGTATTGAAGTGAGCGATCGCCAACAATTTGAACGAAGTTGTACTCAGATTAAAAATATGAGTGATATTTTGAATCTTCGTCGTATTAGTCAGGTGGAATAATTGATAATTGATAATGAAAACTATAGCAATCTGCGCTTATGTTACAACAACTAAAAAACTAGAAATAAACACCGAAACTCTTATCTATTAAACATTGCTTCCAAAATTATTCCAAAAAAGTGGCAATATTTTTGACACGAATAAAATAGGATTGCTATAGATATCTAATTAGGGTTTGCTCATAAAAAACAGGCTGTGGGAAGAGAGAGAAAGTAGGAAGAATAATTGTTCCTTGATTTTTCTGCTATACTGAGAAAAAAATACTAACTTTTTGAACGTTTTTGTCTAAACACCTAGCACTTTTTTTGACATCAAAAAGGCTTTAACCTTTATCTATATAATGCTTATAGAAGCCATTTTGTATCTATTTAAAAAGTTCTAAGTCTAATACCCATATGGATTTTATGATTCTGGCAGATATTTTTCATATAACTCTAATTATTAATTATCAATTATCCATTATCCATTAAAAATATGCTTAGTGAACAATCATCGATCGCTAATATTTTAAATAAACAACGTCAATTTTTTGCTACGGGAAAAACTAAAGATATTGATTTTAGAATAGAACAACTGAAAAAGTTAAAACGGGCAATTTCAGATTATCAAGAAAAAATAGCTGCTGCTGTTAAAGCAGATTTGAATAGACCAAAGTTTGAAGCATATTTTGAACTGACTTTTTTTACGGAAATAAATGATGCGATTAAAAAGCTAAAATCTTGGGTAAAACCTAGAAGGGTTTCGACTCCTATAGAACAATTTCCTGCTGGAGCTAAAATTTATCCAGAACCTTTAGGGGTGGTCTTAATTATTGGTGCTTGGAATTATCCTTTTCAATTAGTAATTTCTCCTTTGTTGGGTGCTATTGCTTCTGGAAATTGTGCGATTATTAAACCTTCGTAAATAGCTGTTAATACTTCTGAGGTTGTTGCGGATTTAATTGCTAATACTTTTGAGTCTAATTATATTGCTGCTATTACGGGTGGAGTAGAAGTAAGTCAACAGTTATTAGTAGAAAAATTTGACCATATTTTATTTACTGGAGGAACAAGAGTCGGGAAAATAGTCATGGAAGCTGCTGCTAAAAATCTGACTCCTGTCACTTTGGAATTAGGTGGTAAAAGTCCTTGTATTGTTGATGATGATATTCCGTTGGAATATACGGCAAAACGTATTACTTGGGGAAAGTTTATTAATGCTGGTCAAACTTGTGTCGCTCCTGATTATTTATTGGTAAATAAATCGGTTAAATCGGATTTGTTGGATAAAATTAAACAGTCTATTAATCAGTTTTATGGTCAAAATCCTTTTGAAAGTCAGGATTATGGTCGGATTGTAAATGAGCAGCAATTTAATAGATTGAGCGATTTACTGAAAGATGGAAAAATTGTTATTGGTGGTGAAACTAATTCAGAAGAACGTTATATTTCACCTACAGTTATTGAGGGAGTTAATTGGGATTCAGGAATTATGCAGGAGGAAATTTTCGGACCTATTTTGCCAGTTTTAGAATATGAACATTTAGAGGCGGCTATCGCTCTGGTTAATTCTCGTCCTAAACCTTTATCTCTTTACTTTTTTTCTCGAAATAAACAGAAGCAAAAACAGGTTTTAAGAGAAACTTCTTCTGGAAATGTTTGTATTAATGATACGGCGATGCAATTTGGAGTTCCATCTTTACCTTTTGGAGGCGTGGGAAATAGTGGAATTGGTAGTTATCATGGGAAGGCGAGTTTTGATACTTTTTCTCACTATAAAAGTGTGTTGAATAAGGGATTATGGTTTGATTTAACTGTACGATATGCTCCTTATAAAAATAAGGTTGGTTTGATAAGGAAAATAATTTTTCGCTAGCTATACATGGATTTTGTCAAGGATGTAGGGATGATGGAGAGAATTGAGAATTGGGTAATTTGGAGCCATCGCTTTTTGACAGCCCAAATAACTGTAGGGGCTTGGTCTCTAAACCCATTACCCTTGAGAATCAACGCAGAAAATTTAGCGATCGCTCCTTGACAGCTAGAAAAAGTTGTTTTATTTTTAAATTAGATAAGTATTATGGGAAAATAGTGGCTCTTTTTTTAGGGCAATGACTTTTCAAATTTTGTCTATGGAAAGGGAAAGCCTATAATTGGAGTTGTAGGTAAAAGAATAAAAATCAGACTCCCAAACTTCTGAACTTCCGAAACAAATGAAATCTCTACCCCGCTTTCTTGGTCTAGCTTTCCTAGCACTAATCCTGACAATAACTCTGGCAAATTGTTCTTTATCCTCAAAACAAATATATTCTCGACTCAAGCCTAGTATTGTCAAATTATCTTATAAAAATCAACCTGGACATGGAACAGGTTTTTTCGTGCCTGGAGAAAAGGGAGTCTGTAGGGTATTAACGGCAGCTCATGTTGTGAAAAAGGAAGGGGAAAGATTATTACAGACTAATCAAGATGGGAAATTTTGGCCTGTTGCCGAAGTAGAAATATTTCCAAGTGATATAGATTTAGCTTTGGTCACTTTTCGCCCAGAGGGAGGGAAATGTAATTATCCGGCGCTGAAAATAGGTAATTCTGAAAGTCTGAAAACTGGTAGTTCTATTTATATTTCTGGTTTTCCTAAGAGGGGTGGGAGGTCAGTATATCAGTCTGTTTCTGGTGAAATTTCGGGTTCCGGTAAGTTGGGGCAGGGTTATGAGGTTTCTTATGATGCTTTGACTGTCGGTGGGATGAGTGGCTCACCTGTTGTGGATGAGAAGGGTGAGGTTGTGGCTGTACATGGAAGGAGTGATTTTGAAGTTGTGGAAAGTTTTTCTTCTCTACAGGGGAGTTTGTCTCAGTCACAACGGCAGACTTTCGAGCAAGCTGTGGAAAGGGTGGAGACTGGTTTGCAATTGACTTTTTCTTGGGGTATTCCTATTCATTTTTTTCAGGAGTATCAGCAGGATAAAGATCGGAAAAGAGCGATCGCTCTTGGCAGACAAAGACAGAAAGTAAAATTACAAGGAGAACTGGAGAAGCAGCAGCAGGAACTTGAAGAGGCTGAACGACGAGTGCGAGAGCTAAAGCAAGAGGTTGAAGAGCGAGAAGAAAAGCTGAAGGTTGAACAAGAAGAGCTGGTGCAAAATCAAAATCCTATATTTCCTAGTCTAGGCGATCGCCTCTTGTGTCGCACACAGTGGCGACAGACCTGGGAGTTTTGGCAACAGGTTTGGCGACAGGTTGGGGAGTTGTGGCTACAGCTCGAGAAATTTATTGACAAAATTGAATGGGTTAAACATCCTATATCTTCTGAGTTAGGAGACCTTTCCTTTAAAGAGCGCATTCTCGTAGTTGGTGATTATTTGTTTCGTTGGCTTGTTTTTCTGATTGTTTTGTTGATTTTCTTCATTATAATATTAGTCTTATTTATTATTTGTTTATTTGTTCTTGGTTTGTTTTACAATTGGGTTTCTAACGATGGTGGGCCTAGAGAGTGGTTGAAGAAAAGACGGGAATGGATAAGGACAAGATGGGAAGAAAATAAGACTAGATGGAAAGAGTTGAGAAAGAATCCATGGGAAGAACTGAGAAAGAATTGGGGCGAATTTTGGTATAATTGGTTCATTATGATATTTTTGACTATTTATTTCCTGGTTTATCTAATCATAATTTACAGGAATATATGTTGGGTATAATAGCATTAACATCGAAGTGTTTCAGTCGCCGATAGAAAAAAAAGTTAAAAGTTGCCAGAAGCAAATTTGACAATTTTATTTGATTCGAGAATTTCGATACCTGACACCTAGTTCAATTATCAGTTTTGAATAACCAATTTATCTCAGACACATCATTACTGTCAAAGCGTAACGCATCATCAGATTATCTACCATCCAAAAAAAGGTGCATGACGGCAAAATTTCTTGAGTTTCCCGAAAATCAAAAAAGGATACCGTCACACACCCTACTATTTCTACTACTATTACTTTCTATTTTCCTGCCAACCGATCTTCCTTCGCCAAAAAAGGTTGTAAATAAATCACAGGCGACTCTTCAGAAAAATTATAATTTGCCAATTTTCCTTCACTATTCTGATCGAATGTCTTACTGCTTCGTAACGCTTCAGTCATTTCCCGCAATGCCTCATAACCATCAACTCCTACATCCAAAGTCAACAATAACGGACAACCATCACCACTTAGTTTAGTTTTCGCACAAATTACTTGTTGCTTTGGAGTATTAGGATCTTGGCGATATTCTAGGGAAAATAAACCATCCTTGCGATAATTTTCTAACCGCCTCTCTATTTCTCCGCATCGTTCAGCAGGGTGCCAATCTTCTCCCATAGATTTCACAATACCTAACCAGGGTTGTTTAACTTTATTATCGTCATACATCACCGTCCAAACATCTTTTTCTGCATCTGGTTGTAACTCGCAGGAAAAGCGGTCTGTTTTTTTCACTAAATAAGGGGAGCGACTTTGGAAAGCATTTATGCCTAAGCTACCTATATCTACTAATAATGAAATTCCAGAAATTATTAGACTTGCTACTCCTACTCCTACTCCTACTCCAGCCACTGCTACAACATTTCGATTGAGTCTCACCAGTTTCTCCTTAACTATATATTGTTATGAATATTTTTTTAGGGTATCGAAAATAGACCCCCCCAATATTTTATCCAATTTTCTGTGAGGAGTTTTCGGAAAGGTTGAGCTATTTCAGTTATTCAGTTATCAGCTTTTGATAGTTCAGTTATCAGTTTTCCCAGATTAACCCTCCTCTCAAAAAATTAATACTTCTCAAATATCAAAGTTATAAATGAAGCGATAATTGCAGAATTAGACCGTGAGTATATCTGTGCGCACCTTTCCCATTATAAAAATAATAGCACAAAATTATTTAAAGTCAAGCACTTTGCTCAAATTTTTTTCTGGGAAATATTCAAGGGAGCGATCGCCATTAAGTAGAAATATTGTTTGTAGTTTTGCTCTAGCCCGAACATAATTCTTTTAGGGCTAGAGCAAAACTACGAGCTTAATTATCAAATTAACCAGCTACTCTATCTTAATTTCAAGCCTTAACCGTAACTTTCTCAGGAAGTTTTACCTCATTTTTCAGAGAATTTCCCTGTTCAAAATCAGTAATACTAGAAATAGTTGTACTTGCAATATCATTCATTGCTTCCTTAGTAAAAAATGCTTGGTGAGAAGTAATCACAACATTAGGGAAAGATTGTAATAATTGGAAAGTATCATCCTGAATAATTGTGTCAGATAAATCCTTAAAGAAAATGTTCTCTTCTTGTTCATAAACATCAATACCAAAATAACCAATAATGCCAGATTTTATTCCTTTAATGGCAGATTTTGTATCAATTAATTGACCGCGACTGGTATTAATTAACATCACTCCTGGTTTCATTTGGGCGATAGTTTTAGCATTAATTAAATGATGATTTTCTGGTGTTAGAGGACAATGCAAAGAAATAATATCAGAGCTTGCCAATAATTCAGGTAAATCTACATAACGAGCATTACCAATTTCTTCAAATTTAGGATTAGGATAAGGATCGTATGCAAGTAAATGACAACCAAAACCATGTAAAATCTGAGCAAGAATAATACCTATTTTACCGGTTCCGATAATTCCAACTGTACGATCGTGTAAATCAAATCCTAATAAACCATTTAAAGAGAAATTATCCTCACGCACTCGGTTATAAGCTTTATATAATTTACGGTTGAGGATCATCATCATCCCAACAGCAAATTCTGCCACTGAATAGGGAGAATAAGCTGTCACTCGCACAACTTTAATGCCAACTTCAGCAGCAGTTTCTAGGTCAACATTATTAAAACCCGTACACCGCAAAGCTACCAAACGAGTACCTTGAGCAGCTAAAATTTTCAGAGTTTCAGCACCCAAATCATCATTGACAAATACACAAACTGCCGAACATTCCCCTGCTAAAGTAGCAGTTTTTTCCTCTAGTCGAGCTTCATGGAAAATAAACTCATGGTTAGCATTAGTAGCAGTATTAGCTGCCTCTAGAAATTCGCGATCGTACTTTTCGGTACTAAAAACAGCAACTTTCATTTTAATTAGGGAGTAGGGAGTGGGGGAGTAGGGAGTAGGGGAGTAGGGAGTAGGGGAGTAGGGACGTTGCATGCAACGTCCCTACATTGCGAACAACCAAACCTACGCCTTCTGAATTCTGAACTCTAAATTCACCTAGTAAGGCCATTTCCAACTAACGACATCAGGTCGGTCAACACCATACTCATAAGCATAATTTTGACAAGCAATTTGCTCATTGCGGAAATGTTCCTTTGCGTGAGCACCTGCAACTTTTAGCTGTTCAACTCGGTCAATTACATCCATCGCAATACTGAAGCGATCGATATTGTTACGAATAGCTAATTCCAAAGGTGTATTGATATTACCCTTTTCCTTATAACCCCGGACATGGAGATTTTTATGATTTGTGCGACGGTAGGTATAACGGTGAATCAACCAAGGATAACCGTGGAAGTTAAAGATAATTGGTTTATCAATAGTAAACAAACTATCAAAGTCACGATCGCTCAATCCATGAGGATGTTCCGTATCCGGTTGTAACTTAAACAAATCAACTATATTGATAAAGCGAATCTTCAAGTCAGGGAAAGCTTCCCGTAACATGACACTAGCAGCTAAAGCTTCCTTAGTCGGAATATCTCCAGCAGTTGCCAATACAACGTCAGGCTCCATTCCTTGATCGTTACTTGCCCAATCCCAAATACCAATACCCTTGGTACAATGCTTAATCGCAGAATCCATATCCATGTATTGCAAGTGCATCTGTTTGTCAGAAACAATTACATTAATATAGTTTTTGCTCCGTAAACAGTGATCGGCAACTGATAATAAACAGTTAACATCAGGTGGTAGATAAATGCGAGTAACATCTGGAGTCTTGTTAGAAATAACATCAAGGAAACCAGGATCTTGGTGAGTAAAACCGTTGTGATCTTGTCGCCAAACGGTAGAAGTAATTAATAAATTGAGAGAAGGAATTTTTTCACGCCAACTCAATTCATTACACTTTTCAATCCATTTAGCGTGCTGACCAACCATTGAATCAATAACGTGAACAAATGACTCATAAGTAGAGAAAAAGGCGTGCCTTCCAGTCAAAAGATATCCTTCTATCCAACCTTCAATCGTATGTTCACTCAAAATTTCCATCACACGACCATCTCGTGCAAGCTCCCCACCATCCATGTCTTCCGGTAGAAAGTCTGCCATCCAAGTCTTCTTACTGACTTCATAAATGGCATTCAGTTTATTAGAAGTATTTTCATCAGGTCCGAATACCCGGAAATTAGTCATGTTGTCACGCATGACATCCCGCAGAAACACACCCAAAGGACGAGTATTTTCTTTCTCTATTGTTCCAGGTTTATCTATTTGTATGCCATAATCTTGGAAGTTAGGCAGATTCAAATTTTTACAGAGAAGACCACCATTAGCATGAGGGTTAGCGCTCATCCGACGGGCACCATAAGGAGCTATTTCTCTTAATTCCGCTTTGAATTTACCATTTTCATCAAAGAGTTCTTCTGGTTTGTAACTACGCATCCACTCTTCCAGAATTTTCATGTGTTCTGGATTTTTTGCAACGTCAGTCATAGGTACTTGGTGCGCCCGCCAGAAACCTTCTATTTTGTGTCCATCAATTTCTGGTGGACATGACCATCCTTTCGGAGTACGGAATACAATCATCGGCCACCGTGGCAATTCTGTATTACCAGAACTCCTCGCTTCTTGTTGGATAGCTTTGATTTCTTGAACACAATGGTCTAATGTTGCAGCCATTGCTTGGTGCATAGTATCTGGATCAGACCCTTCTACAAAATAGGGTTGATAGCCATAACCCAAAAACAGGTTTTTCAAATCCTCATGGCTGATTCTAGATAGAATTGTTGGGTTGTTAATTTTATAACCATTCAAGTGCAGAATTGGTAGAATAGTACCATCTGTAATAGGGTTAATAAATTTATTAGAATGCCAAGATGTAGCTAGAGGTCCTGTTTCTGACTCACCGTCTCCAACAACTGGCACACAAATTAAATCTGGGTTATCAAGAATTGAACCTGTGGCATGAGAAATCACATAACCAAGTTCGCCTCCCTCATGGATAGAGCCAGGAGTTTCTGGTGTACAATGGCTACCAATACCGCCGGGGAAAGAGAACTCTTTGAAGAATTTTTCTAGACCTTGTATATTTTGACCCTTGTCAGGATAGACCTCTGAGTAAGTGTCTTCCAAATAAGTTGGAGCTAACACTCCTGGTGCGCCATGTCCAGGACCAGACATATAAATCATGTTCAGGTCATATTTTTTGATAATTCGGTTGAGATGTATCCAGATAAAGGCTTGACCAGAACTAGAACCCCAATGCCCTAAAATTCGACTCTTAATTTGGTCTGGTTGTAGAGGTTCCCGTAGTAGAGGATTCTTTTTGAGATAAATCATCCCTACCATTAAATAGCAAGATGCACGCCAAAAAGCCTGCATTTTGTATAGTTCATCAGGACTTAGAGGTGTGCCTTCAACTGTCGAACGCGCTGGGCCAAAGGCACTAATTGAAGTTGTTTTTTCTGGAGTTGAGACCATTATTTTTAGATTCCTTATACAAAATTCTGCCTCTTTAACCTAGGAAACATAGCAATTGCCTATTTTTAAATTTAATGCAGATATTTTTTACATTTGCTTGTACTCATAGTTAAAGGTTGCAGGACAAAATTAGCATCGTATTCAGTACGACTGATTATACTTTATTTCTACAATAAAATGGCTATAGAAAATAGTTAAATTTTGCTTAAGTTTTTCGTCTACTATTATTATTTTTTGCTCGAAATGATATAGATAAATTAAGTTTATAGTTTGATAATCTTTTATTATACCAATTATCGAAAAAATGCTATAAAAATGAAATTGGAAATTTATATTATTCAAATAGGGTAGAATTTATAAATTGCTGCTAAAATTCTATAAGTAATAAAAATATCTATTATTTTCTCCTTTTCTTATTCAAACTTCAGCTTCTTTACTATTGCAGTATGATTTGGTCTAATTGATACCAGAAAAGGAATCCCCAAAATTAATGCTAATATATACAGAAAATCTTATTCGATCGTCGTATAAATGAAGGAATCATAACTTATCCTTAAAAAAATATGTTATGGTTATATATTTAGAAACTTTTTATACACTCATAAAAAATTTTCTCCTTCTAGGAAAGAGGCTGATTAATTCCCACTCTCTTGTAGGCAATGCAGGCAAGGGGGTTAGGTTTTGAGGATTGATCGGTTTCACAACACTTCTTAAATCAAAACTAGTTAGCAAATTCTAGGTATCAGTATCGAAATGTATCCAAACAAACAAATGTCGTAATAAGAATATAGATGTACTATTACCGCTAAAAAAACAGATTAATAAATATTCAAAGGTAAGTAAGTCTTAAAGAGATCGAGCGGAGGAATTAAAATTATGACAATATCTCTCTATATTAGTACCCTTGAAGCAGACAGTGGCAAAACTTTACTCGCATTAGGAATTATAGAACAAGCTTTGCTAAAAACGACGAAAGTAGGTTTTTTTAGACCTCTGATTAGAGGAAAATTCACAGGTGAAAAAGACAAAGACATCGATCTGATTATTACTCAATTTAATTTGAAACAAAACTATGAGGATTCTTATGGTTTATTAGAAAGCGAAGTAATGCAACTGATTAATCAACATAAACATGAGAAAGTTTTAGAAAAAATAATTAGTAAATACAAAGCCTTAGAAGCAAATTGTGATTTTATTCTCTGCGAATGTTCTGATTATTTAGGTCAAAGTTTGGCTTTAGAATTCGATCTTAATCTGGAAATTGTACATAATTTAGGTTGTCCGATTATTCTCTTGACTAATGGTTACCAAAAAACCATCGAAGAAATAACCAGTACAATTCAAATTGCTCTAGATGCTTATCAAGAGAAAAATTGCCAAATCATGGGAATTGTAGTTAATAAAGTTGTCTCTGAACAAATTAATGAAATTAACCAAGTATTAGCATCTGAATATGACCAATTCAACTATTTATTGTCTGTAATTCCTTACACTCCGAAACTGGAAAATCCACGAGTTAGGGAAGTAGCAGCACAACTTCAAGCATCCCTTATTGATGGAAAAAAGAAATTAGATAATCTCGTCTCTGACTATTTAGTAACAGCAATGCAAGTTTCTAACGCGTTAAATTGGTTAGAGGAAGGTCAATTAATTATTACCTCTGGCGATCGCGGCGACATAATATTGGCAATGTTACAAGCAGAGCATTCAGCTAATTATCCCTCTCTAGCAGGAATTTTGCTATCGGGTGGTTTTCCTCCTGAACCATCAATTATGAAACTAATTGATGGTTTAGCTCATCCTCTACCTATTCTCTCAGTAGAAACTGATACTTATACTACTGCTGCTCAAGCAAAAGAGATAAAGGGTTCCATTATTGCAGGAGATATGGAAAAAATTCGTTTGAGTCTAGAATTATTTGCCGAGTATGTTGATGGAACTAAGCTAGAAAAAAGGTTGGATGAGATTAAGTCTCATGGTATTACTCCCAAAATGTTTATTTATAATTTGCATCAACAAGCAAAATCTCTCAAACAGCACATTGTTTTACCAGAAGGAGGGGAACCTCGTATCCTACAAGCAGCCTCTTTTCTCCTGAGTCAAGGAATAGTTGATTTAACTCTTTTAGGTACTCCCAAAGATATTGAAGGTTCTATCAGAAAACATGGCATTAACTTAGATGTTAACACTCTCAACATTATTACACCAAACCAACACCCGAAATTCCTTGAATATGCAGAAACTTTCTATGAACTCAGAAAACATAAAGGAATGACCTTGGATGCAGCAAAAGATTACATGAGAGATGTATCTTACTTTGGCACAATGATGGTTGAATGTGGGGATGCAGATGGTATGGTTTCTGGTGCAGTGCATACAACTCAACATACTATTAGACCAGCACTACAAATAATTAAAACTAAACCCGGTTTTTCTCTGGTTTCCTCCGTCTTTTTTATGTGTCTGGAAAGTCACATTTTAGTTTATGGAGACTGTGCAGTTAATCCCGATCCTAACCCCGAACAATTAGCCGAAATAGCTCTAGCTTCGGCAGAAACTGCTTCTATATTTGGCATTGAACCAAAAGTCGCTCTGTTATCCTATTCTTCAGGTTCTTCTGGTAAAGGCGAAGAAGTAGAAAAAGTTCGTCAAGCAACAGTGATCGCCCAACAACGCCAACCAGAATTACAATTAGAAGGTCCCATACAATATGATGCAGCAGTAGATCCTGCTGTTGCAGCTCAGAAATTGCCTGGTTCTAAAGTTGCTGGAGAAGCAACAGTGTTTGTTTTTCCTGATTTGAATACGGGAAATAATACTTACAAGGCGGTACAAAGAGAGACAGGAGCGATCGCGATCGGACCTATATTACAAGGTTTGAAGAAGCCAGTAAACGATCTTAGTCGTGGTTGTAAAGTTGAGGATATTATTAATACTGTAGCAATTACAGCTATTCAAGCACAAAACATTTCTTAGAAGAAGGAGTCAGGAGTCAGGAGTCAGGAGTCAGGAGGGAAGTTTTGGAGGAGTCAGAATTGAGGATATTGTCTGCGTTGTTCAATTGCAGCAGCATAAGAATCAAGTAAATTATATCATGTCCGGTTGAATACTTATAATTAAAGCTCGTAGTTTTGCTCTAGCCCGAAGATAGATGATTAATGGGCTAAATCCCTACTACAAACAACAACTTTATTGATCACTGATTATCCGAACATGATATTACTACGCTTCTGAGATTCTCTTGATTCTGACTCCTGACTCCTGTCTCCTGACTCCTTCTGACTCTACTTTTTATGTAATTGCTTGAGAGCAAATTCCATATTTGCCGTAATTTCTTGAGCAGCTTGCTTTGTAGAATTACCAAGATAATCTTTAACTTCTAAAGGATCGCCGATATTAACCTGTACACCACACCGCCAGGGTGGAGGCGCAGGATGATCATATAAAATACTAATAGGAATAATTTTAAGATTCGGTTCAGCACCACTAGATATTACCTGTAGTGCTATACGGGAAACTCCTGGTTGAATAAAATGAATTTCATTATCTTCAGGATATATTTTTCCTTCGGGAAATAGTACCAAAATTTCCCCCTCTTTCAGGAGTTTAACACTATGACGAATACTAGATATTCCTGGATTATCGCGATCAACAGGAAAACCACCCACGCGACGAATAAACCAACCTTGAAAACCTTCTGTTTGTTCTTGGGAAACCATATATCGCAGGTAACGGTTACTAACTAAACCTACCATATAAGCCATAATTAGAGGGTCCCACCGAGAACGATGAGTCGGCGCAAGGATAATTGCTTCTTTGCTAGTAGGAAGTTTTTTTCTACCCCTGACTTTTATGTTGAAATAAAAAGGTATGAGAACCTTACATACAAGAAAGTAAGTCAAGGGAGTTAGCCAAGGTGAAAACCCAGGGATAATTTCTGGAGATGCTTGATAGTTTTGAGGTTTATTATTTTCCATAGTAGGGAATAGGGAGTAGGGAGTAGGGAGTAGGGGATAGGAGATAAAAACTTAGTATTAGACTTTACCGAAAAATAAAGGTTTAAAGCCTCTCACTCGCCGTGGAGAAACAAGAAAAAATTTTCCTTTTATTCAATCCTCTTGCTTTTAGGGGAAGGTAATTATCAATTATGCATTATTGAACTCACTATTCATCTTCAAATAGATCCATAACGTTCTTCTGCCCAAGGTTCACCACGTTTGTGATAACCATTACGTTCCCAGAAACCTAATTCTTCATTGTCTAGAAATTCTAGCCCATTAATCCATTTTGCACTTTTCCAAGCATAGAGATGAGGAACTACTAACCTCATCGGACCACCATGATCGGCAGGTAATGGTTCACCAGATAGAGTGTGAGCAAAGAAATTTTCTTCTCTGAGGAAGTCAGCTACAGAAATATTAGTAGTGTAACTCCCATAACAATGTTCCATAATATGGACAGCTTTCGGATCTACTTCTAGGTGACTCATAAAATCTGTAACTTTTACCCCTGTCCACTGAACATCAAGTTTTGACCAACGAGTAACACAATGAAAATCTGCTGTGAAGTGATTTTGTGGCATGGCCATTAAGTCTGACCAATTAAAGGTGACAGGTTTAACTAAACCCCATACTTTTAATTCCCATTTGTCGCTACTAATATTAGGAGTCTCACCATAAGTTAGTACAGGGAAACCTTTAGCCAAGTGTTGACCTGGAGGAACGCGATCGCTTTGTTCTGGTTCTGGTTTGCGGAAAAATTTACCTAACATGATTAAAAATTTTGAGTAATTTACTTGGAATCAGTTGGATGAAATATTTCGATTTCTTTAAATACTTTAAGATACCAGAATTATTTCTGGAATTATTAGTTTAGTTATGAATAAATTAGATATAGCAATTTTCAGTTTAATAATTTAGCAATCCGCCCATAGGTTGCGGGTAATCAAAAGGTAGATTAAAAAAAAATGAAACTCCCGCCTGTTCCCTGTTGCCTGTTCCCTAAAAGTGGCAAGGTTTTTATACACAAATAAAATAGGACTGCTATAGATATCCATTTCAGAAAATAGGAACTTAATTTTGTCATTAAAGTCTCTGAAAATTAATCTCAAACTTATAAATTCCTAAGCTAAGACTTAGTTTGTCCAAATATTCATTAGTTGTACAGTTGTACTATTTATCTATGTTACAAATTCACAAATACCATGTACCTCAACTATATAATTCCCTTAAGTATTTCTTGTCTGGCTATTTTTGTCAGCTTGAATACGGATGTCAAAACCTTTGATGGCATTCCTAAACTAATAGCACCCTTGATCGGGATCATTGGATTAATTTGGTTTTTTAATGTTATTCCTTGGTTATTTCAGGTTGGTTGTTTACTACTGTTACTTTTTATCAGTAAAACTTTACTTACCAAATAACTAAAATATTTGCCAATAAAAAACTTAATTTTTTGCTAATGTTTAAAACATTTTCATAAAGCTTTTTATGAAGTTAGAGACATTCCACTGGAATGTCCTAATAAATTTGATAATGCCCTAAATGCCAAATTTGCAACAGTCAAATAACAATAATTGTTTTTACCAATTTTGATTTTGTGAATCTCTAGATTCATCTTTAATTGGTAACCAATCTTGTCCTAACTGAATAGTTACATCTGACCTTAAATATCCCGTACTTTCTACAAAAATTTCTCCAAAACCAAGAGATTTTTGAACTGCTGCTGCTGCTTCAATATCTCCTTTCTGAGCAATAATTCGAGTTACCTCTAAAGGTTTACTCCAGGGTTTAGCAACTTTAATATTCCAATAACCAGAATCATTGAGAGACCTAACTAATTCATCAACAGTTTCCCAATTATCAGTGCTATCTTGAATTGCTACTCTAATATAGCTAGAGTTTAAATCTTCTACTTCCCAGCGATCATAACCAAAGTCAAAGTGTTTAGCAATCATATTATCTAGAGTTGTCAGATCGGGCAACCAGTAACTAGCCTTATATTTTTCAGGATCGCTAAACTCACCAGGCACCATCAACATCTGTACATCAGGTCGGTTAATCTTAGCAGCAAAATTCATCAAGGCCACTAATTCCTCTACACTCAAATTTGTATCAATATGAGACTGAATTACTGAAAGAATTTTTGGCAGTCGAGATAGAGTTTTGACATTAACCGACTGTTCCATAAAAGCTCGCATTAGAAGTTGCTGCCGTTGGACTCGCCCAATGTCCCCTAAATTATCATAGCGAAATCTCATAAATTGTAAAGCCTGGTCGCCATTGAGATGTTGTTCGCCCGCTTGAAGATTAATATAGAGGTGTTGACTATCATCCTGATATTTCATGTCTTTAGGTACATGAACTTTAACACCACCCAGAGCATCTATCAATTTTTCTACACCTTGTACATTCACCCGAATGTAACGGTCTATTCCTACTCCTCCCAAAAGCTCACTAACAGCTTTTGCACTTTTGGCTGGCCCACCATAATAGTTAGCAGCATTAATCTTGGTTAACCCTCGCTCCTCTACATAAGTTCGAGTATCCCTCGGAATAGAAAGTAAAGTTAACTTCTGATTTTTAGGGTCAAACCTAACCAGGAGCATTGTATCAGATAATCCTTTAAAAGAATTAACCAAAGCATGATACCCTAAGTCTTCATCATGGGGATATTCTTCTAAGTCTGATGTTAGTACCTTAATTCCCAACAACAATATATTGACAGGCCGAGTTAACTCTGGCAATCTCATACTGCTTTTGGCCAAATCTTGTTGAGAAAATACTGCTGCTTCTTCTGGAGATAGTCTCTGTTGCATCAGTGGGGTACTGGAAAGAGATACTGCTAATAGAGCGCCTGCTGTAGCAGATATCATTGCTACTCCAGCTAAACCTAAACCTAAACCAAACCAACGTCTAGAAGCAACTTTGGCAGGTTGTTTCTGGTAGTTTTCTGTTGTTGAATCTTTACTAGCGGTTGAATTTAAAAATTTATTAGCGGGCACTGGTTTCCTCACACACTAAATATTAAAATAACGTTTTTTTTCAGATAAATTTTGCTGAAAATTTCAGTTTTCAACAGTTTAATAGAATCTTTAACAATCATAAATGTTTACCTACCACTTTTTCTGCTATCTGGCTAATTCCTGGTAGCCATAAGGGTTGTCTTTTCCAGATCCGAACCATTAGTCCGAAACTAATTATGAAGTAGCTAGTAGTTAGTAGGCTATTTATTAATAACAAGGTAATAGTACCAGATTCCCCTATTTCGGTTCCTAATTGCAAGAAAATATTTCCTAATAACCAAATCAAGGTTAAGGTAACAATTAATCGGCTTACTGCTCTATGTTGTAGACTACCCTTTTGACGAAACAAAATCCACATTGCGGGAAAGAAACCTAATATTGGAGTTACTAACAAAAATAGTTCTTGACGGTTGATTTGAGGATTTTCTAGTTGCTCGGTATTTTTCATCTTTAGTTATTTTTGGCGATCTGTAAAAGTAAAATTTTGGGGAGTAAGTAGTTGTGCTTTTAGGAATTTCCTAGTTGAGGGAGAAAACACTTAACTGGGAGTCAATAGGATGTGTGATTAATTTTGCATAGGAACTTATTTATATAATTAAAATTTACCAGATTATGCTTAAGATAATATAAATATATGTTGGAAATAGTAAACATAATGGGAAAACAGAAATACTAAAAAAATAATTTTTATATAGCATTTCTGAAGCTAGTGAGATACAGTTTTTTTTATTCTTTTCTATTCCCTAGTTTACTTAATTACTACTCCCTACTCCCTAAAACAAACAAGTTTTGCACATCAGTTATTGAGAAAACTTCTCAAACATTAAATTACCACCACGGTCTTTGAGACCTTAACAATGGTTGGATAAAATTCCTCCTTAATTAAACCTAAAAAGTAAACTAGGATATCTCCATCTACAGATTCTGATAATAAGTAATTAAATTAGTGTTAAAATTCACAGTAACGCATAATAAGTAGGAGAGCGTTTACTCTAATGATAAACAACGATAATAAATCTATTGTTATTTCCCCATCCATATTATCAGCAGATTTCAGCCGTCTTGGAGATGAAGTCCGAGCTGTAGACAAGGCTGGTGCTGATTGGATTCATGTTGATGTAATGGATGGCCGTTTTGTACCTAACATTACTATTGGTCCATTAATCGTCAAAGCACTACGCCCTGTGACTGAAAAACCTCTGGATGTCCACTTAATGATTGTGGAACCAGAAAAGTATGTTGAAGATTTTGCTAAGGCAGGTGCTGATATTATATCTGTTCATGCAGAACATAATGCTTCACCTCATTTGCACCGAACTCTAGGCCAAATTAAGGAGTTGGGTAAGCAAGCGGGTGTTGTTCTCAATCCTTCTACACCTCTAGAATTAATTGACTATGTTCTAGATTTGTGTGATTTAGTATTGATTATGAGTGTGAACCCTGGTTTTGGAGGCCAGAGTTTTATTCCTGGGGTATTACCTAAAATTCGTCAACTCCGTCAAATGTGTAATGAGCGAGGACTCGATCCTTGGATTCAAGTTGATGGTGGCCTTAAGACTAATAATACTTGGCAGGTATTAGAAGCTGGTGCTAATGCTATTGTTGCAGGTTCTGCAGTCTTTAAAGCTGATGATTATGCAGAGGCAATTAATGGTATTCGTAATAGTAAGCGTCCTGCTCCTGCTCCTGCTGCTGAACCTGAGTTAGCTACTGTTTAATAACAATAAATACAGTTTAATAAAAAATTGTTTTAATTAAAAATGGGTTGTACAATCCATTTTTAATTTTTTGGGAAGGAAGACGAAAGAAGGAAGAATGAGGAAGGCTATATTGTGGTACTTAGGGATAAATCTAGATTGATAGTCAGTCAAAACAAAAGCTTCTCTATTTCCTGATTAGTCCGAAATCCACTGTAAATATCTATCCTAGAACTTACACCAACAAACCCGGTTTATAGGATAAATTATAGGATAAATTCTTGTTTTGAGTAATAGAAGTCTAGGATAAATCTGGTTTCTAGGTTCACCTGGGTAAGTCCTGTATCCATATCATGAATTCTTTCCTTCTTACTTATTACTTATTACTTATTACTTCTTACTTCTAAAAACCTTAGATTTATTCACTAACTTTAGCTAAAGTTTCCTCCATCTGAGATAGTTTTACTGCACCAGAAAAAGTTTCTCCATTCATCACAAAAAATGGTGTACCAGAAACACCAAGTTTTTGAGCTAATTTAACATCTTTTTCGATTGAAGTAGTTGCTGCTTCAGATTGGCGATCGCTATTAAATTTATCTACATCTAAACCTAAATTATTAGCAATCTCTAAATATAATTCTTCTCCTAATTTATCTTGTTGTTCAAATAAAGCATCGTGATATTCCCAAAATTTTCCTTGTTGTTGAGCTGCCCAAGATGCTTTTGCTGCCGGAATTGCTTGGGGATGAATTCTTGTTAAAGGTAGATGCTTAAATACTAAAGTTACCCTATCTTGATTCTTATCCATAAACTCTTTGAGATTTTCCTGTGCTTTGGCACAAAAAGGGCATTGAAAATCTGAGAATTCATATAGTACGATTTTTTGAGCAGTAGAACCAAAAGTTGGAGAATCACCAATTTGTTCTTGAGGATTATCTTTAAACTGTTGTAATATTTCCTGTTGACTAGCTTGTTTTTGTTGCTGTTGTTCTTGTTGATAAGCTTGTACTGATTCAATTATTACTTCTGGATTATCACGAATAATCTGTAAAACTTGTTTTTCTAATTCTGGGTTTGTTAGATTATTTGTTGATTGAGCGGAAGAATTACAACCACTAATTGCAATAACCATACTGAATATTGCTATGAGATAGAAAAGTTTGAAGCTATATGGATGAAATTTAGTAGAATAATTACTCATAATTCTAGATTTTATGCCTAATAAATTACTAATATAGTGTGCTTTAATTTTAATACTGTAGAAAGTATCTTAATAATTTGGAAATAAATAGATACAAATTTTAGATATATTATTATCAAATTTTTACGATTTTTTTAAGACTGCTATTAATCTAATTGAATAAAATTTTTTACTTTGGGAAAATTAATCTAATATTTTTTACAAGGGAACATTAGATACTTGCAATAGAAAACAAAAAAATATAGTTTGCTATTTGAGTAGTAGATATAAAAATAATTTTCTTTGATAACTTAATTAATATGTATAGCCTTTTTCAATTCGATTAAGTGTTAAATTTAGGTTTTTCGGAGATAGTTTAATTTGGCGTAAATTTATAGTTTGCCAAAATAAAATAGTCTAAATTTTGACAAACACTGTAAATTAATAATCTTTAGAGACGCTTTCTAAACTATTTTAATGATTAAACTCTAATCTAAAAAACCCATCAAGCCTTCACTATCAATTTGATTAGAAGCAACTGGACGATTCATCAAAGTTTGTTCAACTTTGAGATGATTAGTACCAATTGGACGAACTCCAGAAGCAGTAATTGTACCATGAACTTCTAATCCACTAACTACTACTGGACGAATTCCAGAAGCAGACATTGTATGGTCAACTTTAAGACCAGTTGAAACTATTGGACGATTGGAAATTGTTCTAGTATACTTAAGATGAGTTGTACCAATTGGACGATTTCCAGGTAAGGCTAATTTTCCAGAGTCTTGAGTCTCTTGTGCTTGCTTTTCTTGTACTGGTTGGGTTTCTACTTGTAAAGTGGTGCGTTGTTGAGAACCTTGCTCCAATTTTGTTGGCTGACTACTTTGAGTGTTAGGTTTGGTCGTAGTATCAGTAGTTTTATTAGTTTCTGTCATAGTTCCATTTGTACTCATAATTTTACTTCTCCATCATTAAAATTGGTTTATCCATACATAATTTAGAACCACTACTTTTGACTTTTTGGCCTTCTGACAAAGATAATTCTTAAATTTTAATAAACCTGTAGTTATTCTAACCATACTTAAAGCAAAAAGGATACTTTTGTTAAAAAATGCAAAAATCAATTTTTGCTACGGCTTTATCTACCAATTCTGGAATTCAAATAGGTCTGAGAGGATGTCAAAGTTCAGTAGTATAGCGCTACGCGCTAGGGAATAGGGAATAGGGAACAGGGAACAGGGAACAGTATACTGTTAAAGGGTTCCATGATTTATAATTGTTCTAACCTGAATTCGTAGTGCTATATCTTAGTAGAAGAGTATATTTTATTTAGAAGTGCATATATAAAGAAAATATCCCTAGAAATTTACTACTTTAGTAGCACTTTCTAGGGTGTTTTATTATCACAAGTAAAGTATTCTTTAAAAAATTCTATTATACCAATTCCCATGCATTATTGCTATACTTAGCTGGTACTTCAATTATTAAGTAATTAACACAGGCAAAATAACTTATTCCTTAATTATTAGCCAGTTAATGTTAATTATTATTATGTTTACTCCTCCCCCACTTCCTACACTTCCCACACTCTCCCACCTAATCAAATATAGCAACATTTTTGATAAACGGTATTAGATAGTAGCTGACTCAGGTAAGTAGTTTAGTGAATCTTGTGGAGTTTTGATGCTGGGTTCTGTTTTTAAGGAAGTATAATCATAATCTTCTCTGAGTTGGGTTTCACTTCCGAACCAGTACCATGGCAAAGTGTCCTCACTTTCGTCTTCTGCTGATAATTCGACTGTATTTCGATTGTAATTGTTTTGTTTATTAGTTTCGTTAATTTTCTCGAAGAAGTTTTGAGTTAGCTTAATTAAGTTAATCATATATATTAATATTGGTTTCTATGTGTTTTGGGAACTTGGAAGTAGAAGTAGAGTAGTTCTTTCCCCTTCCATCCTTATAATCGCAAATCTTTACTATTCTTGGCAAGGGCGTTGCTGAAATGTAATGGTAAGTAGTTGAAGGCAAAATTGAAAAACTTATGTTTGACGTTGATACTTAATCTAAAAATCATTACCATTCAGCAACGCCTTGGCAAGAGTGAAATTACTGAATTTTACTCAAATATCTAGGGATTGTTTTCGATGATTTCACGGAATGGCCAATACTAACCTTAATCTATTATTAGGTTTAAGTTGATTATATCTATCTTTTCTGTAGTTTAATAGAATTTTCTTAGTAATTTTTTTTTGAAAAAAAATTTATTCAAAAATAAACTTGTTAAAGAACTTGGAATGTAGGCAAGCATTATAATTGCTGAAACCATAGTCTACTATGTAGCTACCTTTTTTTCCAATTGGTATAACCTGCTATTAATCCTAACTTTTAGTATTTTCTCAAAGGGAATCATCCCTAACCTATACCCATATTGGAATAAATCTCCTAAATTAGAAAGTGTAAAATAAATTTCCTCAATTTGCTGGCTATGCAAACAAAAACTCCTACTCTTTTGGCTCTTGACTTTGATGGCGTTTTATGCAACGGGTTGATTGAATATTTTCAAACAGCTTGGCGTACCTATTGTCAAATATGGCAAGCATCGGATGAAATACCTAATAATGATTTAGCAGAAAAATTTTATCGGTTACGTCCTGTGATTGAAATTGGTTGGGAAATGCCTGTTTTAATTCGAGCTTTAATATTAGGTATAGAAGAGGAAGGTATTTTTCAGGAATGGCAAGCGATCGCTGAAAAGATTGTTATTGAGGAAAATTTAGATAGAGCAGAAATAGGTACTTGTTTAGATCGTACTAGGGATGAATGGATAGCAAAAGATTTAGAAGGGTGGTTGTCTTTACATGAATTTTATCCAGGGGTTGTGGAAAAGGTAAAAGAGTTAATGGTATCGGAGGTTAAACTGTTTATTGTAACAACTAAGGAGGGCAGGTTTGTTCGTTCCCTATTACAAAAACAAGGTGTTAATTTACCGGAAGAAAATATTATTGGTAAAGAATGTAAACGTCCGAAATATGAAACTCTAAGAATTTTATTGGCAGACTTAGGTGACGGTGCTATTATTTGGTTTGTTGAAGATAGATTGAAAACTTTACTATCGGTACAAAAACAACCAGATTTAAAAGAGGTAGAATTATTTTTGGCAGACTGGGGTTACAATACTCAGAAAGAACGAGATTCTGTAGCTCAACATCCACCTATTGGTTTATTATCTTCTGCTCAGTTTTGTAAGGATTTTTCTGTATGGAAGTAAGAAGGTTCGGAAAAAACTCAAATTTAGGAAATATAGCAATTCTAAAAAGCAAGAAGGAAGAAGGAAGAATTTTTGTAGTCAACATGAGTCAAAACCGCTATAATTTGACTGAATGAGGAATGAGGAAGGCAGGTTGAACATTAAGGAAAAAACTGAAACATCGGAAATAATATTTTTCTAGTAGATTTATTTCTATTTCTGAAAAAAAAGAAGATTGATTCCTTGTTCCCTTCTTGCTTATTCCTTATTCCTTCTAACTTAATTCTCTCTCTGAATTATCTGAAAAAAAAGAAGATTGATTCCTTATTACCGAAATAATTAATAATTAAGCAATTAAATAATTAGATAATTCAGGTTTAAAGCCTCCCCTTTCAACGAGACAAAATAAATCTTTGTCCTTATTGGTCAATCCTCTCCCTTTTAGGGAGAGGTAATTATCAATTATCCATTAATAAACTTCCTCCTTATTCCTTCTAACTTATAACTTAAGTATCTAAAAATTAGGAAATTAAAACTATGCTAGACCTAACAAAACTAGCACAACAAATGCAAGGAATGAGTCAACATCTGACTAAAGAAGCTATGGCTGCTCAAAACAGATTAGAGATAGCTCAACAATTATTGGCAGAGGTAAAAAATGAACAAGAAAAATTATTAGAATTAGAAGAAAGTTGGAGCGATCGCTTACTTTTTAATCCTGCTATTCCTATAGAATCTTTAGATACTTATCCTCTGATTAATCTGCCTCCTAAAAATCATACGGTATTTGCTACAGATGGTTCTCAAATAGCTCCAAGTCACCATGAAATTGCTTATTGTTATTTGTTAAATATTGGGCGAGTAATGTTACATTATGGGGAAAGTATTTATCCACTTTTAGATAGTATTCCAGAAATTTTTTATGAAGCAGATGACCTTTATATTTCTAGACAATGGGGAATTAAAACTGAGGAATGGATGGGTTATCGAAGAACTATTTCTGAAGCTTTGGTTTTGGCAGAATTAGGTTGTGAATGGAGGAAAAATAATTCTGATAATTTAGGTTTGCCAATATTAGCTATGGTTGATGGTTCTCTGATTTATTGGTTCTTAGAATCTTTGCCTTCGGAAGCACGGGATAGAATTTTAAATCCGATTTTAGATGCTTGGAATAAATTAAAATTAGCTGGCATTCCTGTGATTGGTTATTTGAGTGCTTCTCGCAGTAATGAAAGTTTATCTTTTTTACGTTTAAAAGGTTGTATTTATGATGAACCTGACTGTATTAGTTATTGTCCGAATGTTGGGTTGGGGGGATTTGGTTTTACAGAAAAAGCACCTTGTCAGTCATTTGAACCGTTGCGAGATGTAATATTTTGGGGTTCAATATTACAGCCTGGGCAGAGGAGTCCTTTATGGCAATCTTCTGCTAGAATTTTGGATTTATATGGGGATAATACTATCTATTTTTGTTATGTGAATGTTGGTACGGAGGTTGCCAGAATTGATATGCCGGAATGGGTGGCTGAGGATGAAGAAATGTTGGAGTTAGTGTTAGGAATGATGTTGGCTCAAGTGCAGAAAGGTTATGGTTATCCGGTGGTATTAGCAGAAGCTCATAATCAAGCGGTGGTTAGGGGAGGTGATCGAGCGAGTTTCTTTGCTTTATTGGAACAGGAAATGATTAAAGCAGGTTTGAGAAATGTGGGAACTTCTTATAAGGAAACTCGGAAGCGAGGTAGTATTGCTTGATGAAGTCAAAATTGTGGTGAAATAATAAAGTTGTATAATTAATAATAAAGTCGTATAATTAATAATAAAGTCGTATAATTAATAATAAAGTTGTATAATTTACAATAAAGTTGTATAATTATCATAGCTAAAAAGTGTCACCATGACATAAATTATATGGCTAGAAGTAAGGGAGAGTGGGAATGCGCAAAATTTGAACGATACCTGAAAGAAGGTCGTGGTGAAGGAGAAGGAAAAAACTATGTTCCTTGGATTCAGATTCACGACTTTCCTTCTCAGGGTCGTTCCCATAGAATACTAGGATGGAAAACAGGTCGAGAACATCACTTACTATCAGACCTAGAGAAAAAAACATTTTATTTATTTGAATGGTCAGACATAGTAACCGATATCAGAGAACAATATCCGTTGCTAAATTTGGATTTAGCAATGAGTATTGCTGATGAGATGAACTTCAAATACCCAGAAGATAGCAAACACAAAACTCCTTACATACTCACCACAGATTTTCTACTAACAGTAGAAAAAGCAGGAAAACAAACTCAACTAGCAAGAACTGTCAAACTCGCAAAAGACCTAGAAAAAAAATCTGTAGTAGAAAAATTAGAATTAGAAAGACGCTACTATCTTCAACAAAACATCGACTGGGGAATAATCACAGAAAAAGGAATTTCCCCAATTTTTGCTAAAAATATAGAATGGATTCATTCAAGTTACCATTTAGAAGCAAGTATTGATGCAGAACTTTCTGAACTTTATCCCATTGCCAATATATTAAAAGAAAAACTGAGCGTATCAGACACGAAAGTAACAGATATCACCACCGCTCTAGACAGAGAAATGAATTTAGAAATAGGAACAGCACTCTATTTATTTAAACATTTAGTTGCCAGAAAAGAAATTATTGTAGATATGTTTAATTCAAAAATCTCAAGTAACTTATCTACCAAATCTATTCAAAAAATTACCTGGAATGTGGGATGAAGAATGAAATTTTTGTCAATGACCTAATACAATGGTCATCTAATAATAATAATTCCCTAATTGAAAGAATAGTATGGATTGATGAAGGATATCAAATCGCCTTCCTGATAGATATTTATGGAACCAAAGGTTTTCCTAAAAAGCATTCAGTTGATGACTTAAAATCAGCCCTAAAATATCAAGAAGCATCTAAGTTAGAAGTAGACCCTTGGGCAATACTGATGCCAGAAACAAACCTATCAGTAAAAGACAAAGAAATTAGAGACAATGCCTGGGAAATAATTTCACCATTAATCACTCAAGAACCTAACATATATTATCGACATCTCAGAGGAAAACTAATTCAAGAAGTTATTACTAAATATAATCAAAACCGTCAAGAAAATAGACTAACTCCATTAACAGTTTATAAATATTTACGCAGATTTTGGCAAAGAGGAAAAAATAAAAACGCTTTATTGCCAGACTATATTAATTCAGGAGGTAAAGGCAAATCAAGAAAAGCAGGAGATAAAAAAAGAGGAAGACCAAGAAAATATAAACAGCATCCAGAAATTGGAGAAGGAATCAATATTACAGAAGAAGACCGAAAAATATTCAGAATAGCTATTAATAAATTTTATCGAAATTCCAAACAAAACTCTTTAATGACAGCATATAAATTAATGATTAAAGACTATTATTCAGAAGAATTTCGATATAATGAAAATAAGGTAAAAAACTCAATTCTAATCCCTCCAGAAAGACAGCCTACCTTTACCCAATTTAACTACTGGTATCAAACAGAAAATAGCAATTTAGAGAAAACAATTAGTTCTCGAAAAGGTGCGAAAAAATATGCCTTAGAAAACCGTGCCATATTAGGAACATCTAAACAAGAAACCGATGGCCCTGGTTATCGGTATCAGATTGATGCGACAGTTGCTGATGTTTATTTAGTATCTAAATATCAACGTAACTGGATAATTGGCAGACCAGTCATTTACGTCATCATAGATGTATTTAGTCAGATAATAACAGGAGTTTATGTAGGATTAGAAGGTCCATCATGGTTAGGTGCAATGATGGCTTTAAGTAACGCAGTCACAGATAAAGTATCATTTTGTCAAGAATTTGGCATTTCGATTACCGAAGAACAATGGCCTTGTTATCATATCCCCGAACGTATTCTAGCAGATAGGGGCGAATTAGTGGGAATAAAAGCTAACCCAATGATTTCTAACTTAAACATTCATATTGAAAATGCAGCATCCTATCGAGCAGACTGGAAAGGGTTAGTAGAAAGACACTTTAAAGTAATTCACGAAAGAGTCAAGCCATTTTTACCAGGATACGTTGATACAGATTTTAGGCAAAGAGGGGGGAAAGACTACCGTTTAGATAGTCGTTTAAATATAGATGAATTTACAGAAATAATTATTGAAATTATTCTCTATCATAATAGCCATGAACTAAAAAACTACAAGCGAGACGAACAAATGATTGCCAATGAAATTCCACCCATTCCGTTAGAATTATGGAAATGGGGAATTATGAATCGTGCAGGTAAACTAAGAACAATTAATGAAGATATTGTCAAATTAAATTTGATGCCCACAGACAAAGCCACAATTACAGAAAGAGGTATTCGCTTTAAATCAATGTACTATATCTGTGAAAAAGCCATTACTGAAATGTGGTTTGAAAAAGCTAGAAGTCAAATGTTATCAAGGTCGGAAAAATCTCTACAAATTGCTTATGACCCAAGAAAAATGGATGTGATTTATTTACCATCTCCAGATGGTCGAAGTTTTGAGAAATGTAGTTTAATTGACCCCTATGAACGTTACAGCAATCAAACAATTTATGATGTCGAATATTTGTTAGCTAATGAAGAATTAGAAAGAAAGAAACGGGCAGGAGAACAACTACAAAATGAAGTAGATTTAATGGCTAAAATAGAAAATGTTGCTCGTCGTGCTACACAAGAAACAGAAAAATATCAAGATAAGACTGAGAGTAACTTACAGAAAACCTCTGGTATTAGAGAACATCGAGCAGAAGAAAAAGCCCAACGAAGGGAAAAAGAAGCATTTGAACTCCAAGATAAGTTGAAGCCTTCAACGCCTCAAAAAACCAATAAATCTACAAAAGAATCTCATCAGTCTAATTCTCCTAAATCAACTCAAACAAATTATTTGGAATTACTGAAACAAAGACGAAATAAAAATAAACATGGAAAGTAAAGATTTTATTAGTAAATATGACTATTATGACTGGATAAATATTCCTGATGGTACACAAGCTGCTGTGGCTAAATATCGTCAATTTAGCTTGGTAGAATATAACAATAATCCGATGATTGAAGCTTTACCACCGATTTTATCTCCAACAGAATTTGTTGATAAAGTAACAAAATTACCCTTATATGAACCTTCAGAAAGAGAATTAAAAGGACAAGAACGTTTTCAATGTATTGAGCGATTATCAAGGTATTTTGACCCACTTCAGAAAACCATTGATTTGCATCAAACTGTCTGTGTTTTATTGATGAGTGGTTATCTTTCTAGAAATATTCTCAAACCTGAATATGCACGATGTTCAAGAGAGATTTATAGTTCAATTCAAGCTAAAGATGGTCATAATTTAGAGAATTATGTGACGGTAAAAACTTTACCCACAACTGCTTCTGGTTTAACTATTATTGGAGAATCTGGACTGGGAAAATCAACAAATTTAGCAAATATTTTGGATTTATATCCTCAAGTAATTCTTCATCCCCAGTATAGCGTGACTCAAATCGTTTGGCTTAAAGTAGATTGTCCCCATGCAGGTTCTCTTAAAGGTTTATGTTCGGATATTTTTCTCGCGGTTGATAGGTTATTAGGGACAAATCATTTCAAAAAATTCGGTTCTAGAGGTAATTCTGAGGATTATATGTTAGCGCAAGTGGCACAGATTGCCCATACCCATCATTAGACCTCTCCGGAAAAGAGGGAGCAGGGAGCAGGGAGCAGGGAGCAAGGGAAAAAAATTGATAATTTATACGAGATAATTGATTTAATTTTTGATTATCGGAGATGTCTATTTAGGTTTATTAATCATTGATGAAATGCAAAATCTGACAAATGCTAGGAGGGGAAGGGATAGTCTGCTGAATTTTTTGGTGAAAATGGATAATATTATTGGGATTCCTGTGATTAGAGTCGGCACAAATGAAGCGGAACCGATTTTTATGGGAAATTTGCGGAATGCTAGACGAGCAACGGGGGGAGGTGCAGTTCGTTGGAGGCGGATGGAAAATGATGAAACTTGGCAGTATTTTGTAGATGGGATGTGGGAATATCAGTGGACGAAAACGGAGGTTCCTTATTCTCAGGAAATTAATGATGCACTATATGAGGAAACACAGGGAATTATTGATATTTTGATTAAACTGTACAAAATGGTGCAGTGGCGAGCTATTTCTGATGGAGGAGATGAAATAATAACGGTTAATTTAATTCATCAAGTGGCACAGGAAGGATTATATCTGGTGAAACCAATGTTAAATGCGATGCGTTCGGGAAATCTGGTACAAATGAAGAAGTACAAAGATATTGCTCCTGTGGATATTTCTGAGTATCGAGAGAAGTGTTTGAATAGTATCAATTTTGAGGAGTTGGCGGAGTTAAGACGCATTAGACGTAATAATAAAGAGTCGGCAACTATGTCTCCTTTGCTGAAGCAAGTAATTATAGAATTACTAGAGTTAGAGGTTGAACCTGCTTTTGCAAAACGGTTGGGGGAAAGGATGATTAATGAATATCCTGAAGAAACGGATATTGCTAAGTTAGTCAATCAAGCGTATAAGATAGCGTTACAAGGGGAAACGTTTCCGGGAAGTAAACCGAGGAAACCTAAGTCAAGAGGTAAATTAAATCCTAATTATGTTGAAAATGATATGAGGAAGATTTTAGAGGAGGCTAAAAGTAATCAAATTCCTGTTTATGAACCGTTAGTGGAAGCAAATATTATTCAGGATAATCCTGAAGTCGATTTTTTGTAATTTAGTCAATCAATGCTACCTTTTTTTCCTATTCCTTACCCTGATGAATTATTGTACAGTCTGATGTGTCGTTATCATGTCAGGAGTGGAAATCGTAGTTTTCGTCAGACACAGGTTGATTTATTCAATAGGGGAGGAGTCAAGCAATATTATTTAGGATTACCGAATAATTTGGCTACTTTGGTTCATCAGTTACCTTTTGGTTCAAGTTTAACCCTGAATCAGTTATTGGAAAAACATACTCTATTTTTCTATTATCGGACGTTTTTGACTAATCGTGAAGTGAAACGGTTACGGGAGTTGATGGAGGGTAAGGAGAGTAAGTCTATTGCACAGGTGGCGAAAATTCCCAAGTTAAAGCTGTATTATCCTGAATATCTGCGATTTTGTCCTCAATGTTTAGTGGAAGATTTACAGGAGTATGGGGAGACATATTGGCATCGTTTACATCAAGTTCCTGGGGTGAGGGTTTGTTTAAGTCATGGGGTAGGGTTGGTAAACAGTGGGGTTTTGGTTAAGGAAATGGGGAAAGGTTTTGTTGCTGCGGATGAGGAGAGTTGTGTGGGGGAAGGGATGAATTACGAGGAGGGGGTTTTGCAAGGGTTATGGGAGTTTGGGAAAGTGATTGAGGGAAGGATGAGAGAGAATGGTGGTTTTCGGGGGTTGAAATTTTTGAGGGATGAGTATATGAGTTGGGGGTGGTTGGATGAGAGGAGGTTAGAGGAGAGGATGTTGGAGTTTTATGGGGAAGCGGTGTTGAGGGAGGTTCATCCTGAGATGATGGATAATTTGGGGGAGTATGTGTTGGGGTGTTTGTTGGGGTGCGATGTTTTATTGGAGGTGGATCGGGTTGTTCATTGGTTGGTTTGGGGATT
>JBCDJM010000033.1:0-40006 GCA_038747755.1 Cyanobacteria bacterium P01_H01_bin.35 | reverse complement strand
TAATTATTAATTATTAATTATTCGGTAAGCCAAATAAATATTCCTGAATTATTGATTATTTCAGTTATTGCATAGAACAATTAAAGTAATTTATCAAGTGCTGTCTTGTAAGTTTCATCAAGATTGTCTCAGGAGTTAAAAGTGCATCAAATTCACTGTCATTTATGTAAGTTGCTGTACTCATCGAAATACCTGATATGATTAATTATTATTCATCATACATATATTAGGAATTATTTTCTTGGTAAGCTATTAATTTCTAGGTTTTTAGGGAAGAAAAAAATCAGTTTTAGCCATAGCTTCGATAAATCCTATAAATTTATATAGCTTATATAGCAATCGTAAATTAGTTGTGGAAATTTTTATAACAGTTAATCTCAAGGGAAAATCCTTAAAATCCTGACTCCTTGTAGGGGCGATTTCCTACAATGCTCCGCAAAGGCGTTTACGAAGTGTTCCGGAACGGAAATCGCCCCTACCACCAAAATATTACAACTAAAATAGGATTGCTATAAATAGATAATCTAAATTATTTTCTGATTATTTCTAGCATCAATCCATTGCTTGGCACGTTTAACTGCCTCTTGTCGAGAAGAAGCATAAGGTACTGCAACAACACAACCTAATTGATAATTCGCCCAGACTGCATAAGTAGGATATCCATTCATTTCACCTTTGTCTATTTCAACTTTCCAACCTTTGTATTCAAAGGACAACATAATATGAGGAAAATCAGGTTCAATCATTACAATTTTACTAAAGTAATTTATAGATGATACTTTTAAAATAGTTCCAAATTTAAAATCTGAAATTTTGACATCGATCGGTTTAGATACAACATTCAATAATTACCGAAAATTTTTTGGTCTAAATGGCTCAAAGTTAAATAATGCGCTAAACAAGAGATTAACTTTTATAGTCCATATTTTCAGAAGCAGCATAAACAGCTTTTACATTATACCAATTTAAAAATATCCTAGAAATTTCTAAAGCTAACTGTGATTTTCCTCGGTCAATTAACCATTGCAAAAAAACAGCCATTGTCTTTTCATTTAATCTTCCGCCCAATGATAAAACTCCCCATAATAATCTATGTATCCAAGTCATTTGAATCATCATTTTAACTTCCCAAGTCGGATGTTTTTGATAAAACAAAACACCCATTTTTCCTCTTTGAATTTCTCTTTCAATCATTCCTGGTAATTCTTCTAAAGAAAAAGGAGGATGCCAATGATAACCAACAGCATCCGGGCATTTAATTAATTTTAAACCCAATTTTTTTAACCTAACTCCTAACTCCAAATCTTCCCAACCATACTGTTGAAAACGAGCATCAAATAACCCCGCTTCAATTAACCAATGACGAGCGATCGCTACATTTCCTGTGGCAAAAAAGGCTGCTGAAAAATCTGTTAATTTATAAGGTTCTGAAGTGGGGCAGTCAAAATTACAAGTATTAATTACTCTGCCATAAGTAAATATATGGTTTGATTGTTTTCCATATTTGACTAAAGTATTTGCGTGGGATTGTAGAAAAGAATCTGTTACTACCAGGTCACTATCAATAAAAATAATAAAATCGCCCTTGGCCTTTTCAACTCCCAAATTTCGAGCTGCTGCTGGCCCTTGGTGAGATTGAACCAAAAGTTGGACATGAGGAAATTGTGTTGCTTTGGCCTTGAAGTAAGAGATAGTATCATCTGTCGAACCATCATCAACAACTATTACTTCATATTGGGAAATGAGTTTGTCATAAATCTGACTTTCCAGAGCGCGAAGACATTTTTCTAAAATTGGTTTGCGATTATAAGTAGGAATAATTATACTGAAAAACATTTTTTCTCCTGAGTGGGATAACAAGGAAAATCAAGACTTAAGAAAAATTTATACTTTTTTTTGAATAGTGGGGTATGAAGTGTAAAATCCCAGAATTTAACTAAGTCAGAAGTCGGAAATCAGAAGTCAGAAGTTATTTTTGTGACGGGGATTTACGCCCCGCTCCAAAAACATTTCGCCTTGGAAGGCGGGGTTGCGCGACCCAATTTTTTTGATAAAAAAAGTATTCTATAACTATTGACCTTGACAAACTCTTTACCTTTGTCAGACTATATTCCCCACTTTTGTAATTCCAACTATTAAGATACACTCAAGAATCTGTACTTTACCTGACAATAATCATATAGTTTTAGTTTGATAATCAAAACTCAGTTGTTAATTTTACAGAAAAATCCATGAGTCGTGCCACTAAAGTTGTCCTAGCTTATTCTGGTGGAGTAGATACCTCCGTTTGTATTCCTTACCTGAAAAATGAGTGGGGAGTTAAAGAAGTGATTACCCTTGCTGCAGATTTAGGTCAGGGGGATGAGTTAGAAGCAGTTCAGAAAAAAGCATTAGATTCGGGTGCAGTAGAATCTCTGGTTATAGATGTTGTCGAACCTCTAATTAAAGAATATGCTTTTCCTGCTATTCAAGCAAATGCTCTGTATGAAAATCGCTATCCTTTGGCAACAGCATTAGCTAGACCTTTAATTGCCAAAATATTAGTAGATGCAGCAGAAAAATATGGTGCTGATGCTATTGCTCATGGTTGTACGGGAAAGGGTAATGACCAAGTAAGATTTGATGTTGCTATTGCTGCACTAAATCCTCAAATCAAGATTTTAGCTCCAGCGCGGGAGTGGGGAATGAGTCGGGAGGAGGCTATTGCTTATGGTGAAAAATATGGTATTCCTGCACCAGTGAAAAAGTCTTCCCCTTATAGTATTGATAAAAATTTATTGGGTATGGCGATCGAAGCTGGTGAGTTGGAAGATCCTTGGGTGGAGCCGCCAGAAGAAGTTTATAACATGACGAAGGCGATCGCCGATACTCCTAACGAACCAGAATATATTGAGATTGGTTTTGAGAAAGGAATTCCTGTTAGTCTGAATGGTAAAGGTTTAGGTGGTATTGAGTTGATTACTCAAATTAATCAGATAGCAGGAAATCATGGTATTGGTCGAATTGACATGATTGAAAACCGTCTAGTGGGGATTAAGTCACGAGAAATTTATGAGTCTCCGGCGATGTGGGTTTTAATTCAAGCGCACCGAGATTTAGAAAGTTTAACTTTGACTGCTGATGTGACTCGTTATAAGCGAGGTATTGAGGAAACTTACAGTCAGTTGGTTTATAACGGTTTGTGGTTTAGTCCGTTGAAGGGTGCGTTGGATGCTTTTATTCAGCAGACTCAAGAAAGGGTTACTGGTGTTGTGCGGGTGAAGTTATTTAAGGGTAATGCAATGGTTGTCGGTCGTCAGTCTGGTAATTCTTTGTATAGTTTTGACTTAGCAACTTATGGTGCGGAGGATGAGTTTGACCATAAAGCGGCGGAAGGATTTATTTATGTTTGGGGTTTGCCGACTCGTGTTTGGTCAGAGAAACTTAGAGGTTAAGAAATTAGGGGTTTTTTAACTTTAATTAATTCTGTAGAGACAATATTTTATCTCTACAGAAATAGTTTCAAAGAGAGGTTTTGTTTGAGAAAGAATCAAAAATTAAGGTTGTAAGTTACGGAATAAATATTTTTCTAATCCTGATTTTTTATTTTTTGCAATTCCTAAATTTGGAAGATGTAAATTAATATTCTGAATTACTTTTGAAATATATTTTGAGATTTTTACATCTCCTAATTCCTCTTTATTTTTGATTATTATACTATTTTCAAAAAAGGCAGTTACATCAGAATTTTTGATTTATTCCTATGTTTATTTAGCACTCCCTACGAAAGTCGGCTACAATGTAATAAAACTTAAATGAATTAATCGTTGCTTCATTAAAAAAGCTGTTTGCGTAGCATTCCGTAGGATGAGCTGACCGCTAATAGCTGAATGCTTACGCCTTACCAAACTTCTGTTAAATCTAAAACAAATCCAGGCAACACATCTTCCCCTGATAAACTATTAGGATTTTCCAAAATTTCCACTTCCTGATCTTGCCGATAAATCTCTACCTTTCGGTTTTTACTATCAATTAACCAACCTAATCTTGCACCATTTGACTGATATTCTTTCATCTTTTTTTGTAACTCTAAAATCGTATCATTTTTAGAACGTAACTCTACTACAAAATCAGGACATAAAGGCGCAAAAGTTTCTTGTTGTTCCCTAGTTAAAGCATCCCATCTTTCCTGTTTTACCCAGGCAGCATCAGGGGAGCGGTCGCTACCATTAGGTAGATGAAAACCACTAGAAGAATTAAAAGCTACTCCTAACTTTGTGCGACGGTTCCATAACCATAATAGGGCTTCAATACCTAAATTTTGCCTGCCCGTATCACTTCCTGTCGGAGCCATAATAATTAACTCTCCTGTAGCTGTCCTTTCTAATTGTAAATCTCGGTTAACCTGTGCTAACTCAAGGAATTGTTCGTGAGTAATTTTCAAGTTAATTTCTTTGGGAATATTAACTGATATTGTCTTAATTAAATTAGTTTTCACCATAATTTTTACCCTTGCTGAAGATAATATTCAAGTCCATATATGTGTAATACAAATACTAATTTAAACCATTGTAACACAGGCATATTGACTCTCAAAATTGTACATTACTTAAGTTATCAGTAATAAGAATAATTAACATTAAATTTGCTCAAATTAGTAAAAAAGTTTCCAGACTGTGTTCATTACTTAATAACTGAAGTGTTACCTAAGTATAACATTACTTTTGGGAATTGGTATAATAAGCAATAGGAAATGGAGCAGATTAATTATGACTAATTACATATATAGCGTTTCTCAAATTACTGAGGTACAGTTGTTTTTCTCCTACCCTACTCCCAATTTCCCCATCTTCCCTACTCCTGTACGGACGTTGCATGCAACGTCCCTACTCTCTAAAACCAAGGAAGTTTGTACCTCACCAGCATGGGAATTGCTATATCAGGTAGGCGGTAGTCTAAATACAAATTCTCCAACTTATGTTATTCGTAAAGCTGACAATGAAATTTATCAAGCTTTAAAAAGAGGAGAATTTTGCTATGTTCTTAACTGCCGACAAATGGGTAAATCTTCCCTATTAGTCCGGACTCAAAATAGACTTAAACAAGAAGGGTTTAAATGTGCCACTGTAGATATGACTAATATTGGCAGTGAAAATATTACGCCTCTACAATGGTATAAAGGTATAGTTGCTGACCTCTCCCGTAGTTTCAAACTGACAAGGAAAGTACCGTTAAAAAAATGGTGGGAAGAAATAGGAGAAATATCTTTATTACAAAAATTAAGTAAATATATTTCTGATGTACTTTTAGTAGAATTTCCCACAGAAAATATTTGTATTTTTATTGATGAAATTGATAGTATTCTCAGTTTGGATTTTCCTATAGATGATTTCTTTGCTCTGATTCGTTACTGTTATAATCAAAGAGCGATTAACCCAGAATATAATCGTATAACTTTTGCTATATTTGGAGTTGCCACACCATCAGATTTAATTCAAGACCGGAAAAGAACCCCATTTAATATTGGTACAGCTATAGAATTACATGGATTTACTCTAGAAGAAATAGCTCCATTAGCAACTGGATTACAAGTCAAAGAAGGCAATCCTAAATTAATCCTCCAAGAAATTTTAGCATGGACAGGAGGGCAACCATTTCTCACACAAAAGTTATGCGATTTAGTAGTAACTACAAGTCACGATGCAGCAGCAGGAATAGTCACAATTCCACCAGGACAAGAGGCATTTTGGGTAGAGAGTATTATCAGAACAAAGGTTTTACATAATTGGGAATCTCAAGACGAACCAGAACATTTAAGAACTATTAAAAACCGCATAGAGTATTATCCAGAAAAGTTGGGAAGATTATTGGGAATATATAATGAAATCCTCCTAGAGAAAGAAATAAAAGCAGACGATAGTCGGGAACAAATACAATTAATTCTGTCTGGTTTGGTAGTCAAAGAATCAGGATTTATGAAGGTCAGAAATCAGATATATAAAGAAGTATTTAACTTAGAATGGGTAAATCAAAAATTAAGTTTACTGCGACCTTATAATCAGACTTTTGATGCCTGGATAGAATCGGGAAAACAGGATAGTTCGCGACTATTGACAGGAAATGCTTTAGTCGATGCTCAACTGTGGGCAAATGGTAAAAGTTTAAGCGATTTAGATTATCAATTTTTGGCTGCTTCCGTAGCATTGGATAGAGAACAGGTACAATTAAGTTTAGAAGCTGCACGAACTAAAGAAGCAGAAGCTAGGTTAATAGAAGAACAAAAAAGATTAGAAGCCGAACAACAGAAAGTTATTCAAGAGAAAAAAACAGCTAAACTCCAAAGATTTTTACTCGGAACATTAAGTATGGCATTATTACTTACTGTCGGGTTAGGAGTAATAACTTTTCGGCAATATCGCAAAGCATTACAGAGTGAAAATCAAGCCAGACATAGTGAAATCAAAGCCTTAATTGCTGCGGCAAATGGCAGTTTGGCATCAGAACAGAAATTAGACGCATTGATACAAGCAATAAAAGCACAAAAAAAATTACAAGAATATAGTGACAAAAATCAGCCACAGCCAAAAATAGAAGCTCAAGTGAAGTTAGCATTGCAAAGAGCTATATATACAGCAGATGAATATAACCGCCTCATTGGGAATAAACATCGAATATTAAAAATTGCTATCAGCAATGATGGAGAAATGCTCGCTACTAATGATGGAAAAACTATAAAACTCTGGCAAAAAAATGGTAAGTTGTTACCAATTATATTTGAACATCCCACAGAAATTTGGGAATTAGCTTTTAGTCCGGACAATCAAATCATTGCATCTGCTACAGCAGATGGTAAAATTCGCCTTTGGCATCTAGATGGCAAGTTACACAAAATTCTCACTGGGCATGATGCAAAAGTTTATGGAGTGGCCTTTTCCCCCAATGGAGAGACTATCGCATCTGCTGCAGGAGATAGCACTGTTAAACTTTGGCATCGAGACGGCAAATTACTCAGAACTCTAACCGGACATCAGGAAAAAGTTTGGTCCGTTGTTTTTAGCCCTGATGGCGAGAGACTTGCTAGCAGTTCCATAGATGGAACTGTCAAAATATGGCATCAAGATGGTAGGTTATTGAGAACTTTGAAAGGACATAACACAGTAGTTTTTGACGTTGCTATTAGTCCAGATGGAGAAATATTAGCATCTGCTGCCGCTGATAAAACAGTGAAACTGTGGCACAAAGATGGCAGGTTGCTCAAAACTATTAGGGGTCATACAGAAGTAGTTCGGGAAGTAGTTTTTAGTCCTGACGGCAAAACTTTAGCCTCTGCTTCTGAGGATAAAACAGTTAAAGTTTGGTCTCTAGAGGGGCAGTTACTCAAAACTTTCACTGCTCATCAGGATAGAGTGTGGGGACTTGCTTATACTCCTGATGGTCAGACTTTAATATCATCTGCTACAAACAAAACTGTAAAATTATGGAAGCCATTCAACGGTTTATTTTTGCCTCTTATAGATCATAGTAATAGGGTTTGTGGGGTTGCGTTTAGTCCTGATAGTAAATTGGTTGCTACTACTTCCTCAGATAAAACAATCAAACTTTGGCATCGAAATGGTGAATTGATAACAACTCTGACAGGACATGAAGGAGTAACTTGTGGAGTTGCTTTTAGTCCTGATGGTAAAACTTTAGCTTCAGCTAGTGATAATAGAAAAATTAGATTTTGGTCTTTAGATGGAGAACTTCTGAAAATTATTGATACTAAACATCAAGAGGGTATTTGGAGAATTGCTTTTAGTCCTGATGGTAAAACTTTAGCTACAATTTCATGGGATACTACTATTAAACTCTGGAGTCAAGATGGGGAGTTGTTGAAAACTTTAAACGATCACACTAACTCAGTTGCAGGAATTGCTTTTAGGACTCGTGTCAAAATAACCTGAACAGTTTTTTTGATAGAAGCTATATTTCACAGTTTATCCTAGATAAAATTTGTACAACTTATTTTTATATGGCTCCTTAGTCCTGATGGAGAAATCTTTGCTTCTGCTTCTATGGACTCTACTGTTAAACTTTGGTCTAGAACAGGCAAACTCTTGAAAACTTTGAGCGATCATTCTGCATCAGTTTGGGGAGTTGCCTTTAGTCCTGATGGAAAGATAATTGCTTCTGCTTCTGACGATGGCACAATTAAACTCTGGAACCGGAACGGAGAACTGCTCAAGAATTTGGAAAATAACGAAACTGCTGCTTGGGAAGTTGCCTTTAGTCCTGATGGCAATATTCTCGCAACTACTTCTGCAGATAATACAGTTAAGTTATGGCATAAAGATGGTAGGTTACTCAAAACTATATTTGGACACACCACAACTATCAATGGAATTGCCTTCAGTCCAGATGGCAAACAAATTGCCTCGGTGAGCCAAAAACAAGGCATGATTTGGGATATAGAAAATATTCTCAAGTTGGATGAACTAACCTATGCTTGCAACTGGGTGCGTGATTATTTGCAAACTAATAGTGAAATTGAAGATAGTTATAGAGATTTATGTCATTAATGGATAATTGATAATTAGGGCTTGCTGAAAAAGTCTTATGGGTGAGGGTATGAGTCAGGAGTCAGGAGAAAGAAAGAATTTCAATAGCATGAATTTTTAAGGAAGTAATTTTGCGATTACTCTATAACTGGATTTTATATGAAACATTCTCCTCAACTGCTCATTCCCTAACTGCTATTATTTCTTCAGCTATTGCCAAATATGCGCCCCACACTCCCCATCTCCCCATCCCCCCATCTCCTCATCTCCCCATCTCCCCTACTCTCCAAAATTGAGAAAAGGACTAATACTAATGCGATCGCGTCCTTGCTCTTTAGATTGATAAAGTGCTTCATCTGCTGCTCTAACTAATATAGCAGGATTATCTTGATGATTAGGAACAGTACAAGCTACTCCCATACTAACAGTAACAATGCCTAATGTCACCTTAGATTTAATATTTTTAATTCTTAAAGATTTAATGTTATTGCTGATTTGTGTAGCCACATAAAATGCACCTTTTATATCAACTTGAGGTAAAATCATGACAAATTCTTCACCTCCATAACGTGCAACTATATCTGCTGGTCTCTTCAGGCAATTACGGACTGTTCGGGAAACTTCTTGTATACAATTATCTCCAGCTTGATGCCCATAAGTATCATTATAAAGTTTGAAACAGTCAATATCTAATAAAATCACAGATAAGGGCATTTGTTCACGAGCCATTCTTTGCCATTCTAAATTCAGATGTTCATCGAAGTAACGGCGATTATGAATTTGAGTTAGAGAGTCAATATTGACTAAATTTTTTAACTTTTTGTTTTCTTGTTCCAACTGTTCGAGGCGACGGTGATGTTCTAGTTCTATTCTGTTAATTTCTTCTTGAAAATAAATCCGATACAACTCACAAGAAAGTCGGCACTCATTCTCATTCAATTTTACTAAGCCTAAACTATCTAATTTATAAGCAAATATATCTTCTAAATTGATACTATCTTTTTTAATAACAATTTCTTGCAATGCAGCTAAAAGTTCTGATTGTTCCTGTAAATATTCCCATAAATTTCGCAAATGGTTATTATAAATTCCAGTATGAGTAGGAGCTTCTAATACCAACTGTTCTAAACTCATATTTTGTTTACATAAATAATAAAGAGCTAGACGTACTAAATAAGGATGTCCCCCTACCATTTCCATTAATTTTTCTGCTTGATTTCCCTCAGACCAATCTAGTCCGTGAATAAGTGCTAATTTTTGGATTTGTTCTAGATTAAATTCTGGTAGTTTAATTTGTAAGCCTACGTTAAATGGAGATTGATTTATATTTAACTTAATATAAATTTCTGTGGAGTGAACTACTATTAACCTCAGCTTCTCAAATATGTCGTTTTGTTTGGATTTTTCGTGCCAATAACGTAACATAGGTAAAAAATCTTGAGCAATTGCAATATGCTCAAATAGTATATTTACCTCATTTAATATTAAAACGACAGGACTCTCAATTTCTGTTAGTAAGTATTCTTCAAAATAGAGCGTACAACATACTTTACTTCCAATATCTTCATCCCAAAAATCATCTAAAATATTATCAATTTGCAGTTGTAAACTAACGTTTGCACAAAACCAACGTAAAAATTTATTCAAATCGCTAAAAACTGACTTATCAGCTTGTTGAAAATCTATATTGACAGTTTTGTAGCTAATTTCTTGAGCATAAACAATAATCCGATTGAGAAGAGAACTTTTTCCTATTTTTTTCGGCCCTCGAATCCTGATAACATTCCCTGGTTGACAGATAGCCTCATAAGCTTGTTCTTCAATAGGCGGACGTTCCATATAAAATTTTGAATTAAGGGGAACTGGACCGCTAGGAAATTCTAGAGATTTAGTTAGATATGTCATTTCAGTTATCCGTTAAATGAGTTGACTATTGGGGATTTTACTACCTTAGTATTTATGTTTGGATGAGGTATAATATAAATCTTTTCAAGGTTAAATTTTTTTTAATTAACTTAATACTACACTTTATTGTTGACATTGACAATGCGTAAAAGTTTGTGATTTTAGGCAATAATAATATACCTAGATATGATAGATAAAAAATAAATAGAGATGTTGGGTACAACATCTCTGCTTTAATCTAAAGTTTATTAAAAATATTTACGATGAAAGATGAAAAAAGAAATTTGACCTAAATTGGATTAGCTTCTAAAGACAAGGAATAATTTGTATCACCATCAAACTGAGAAACTCGCACAAAATAATTACCATCTGGCAAGGAATCAACAACTATTCTCTCATCAATAGTACCGACATTTCTCGACTCAGCAAAAACTTCTAAAGCTTCTACAACTCCATTATTGTTAATATCCTCAATTAATTCTATATCTGCATCCCCACTCAAGCCACCTAAAACTACATCTAAACTACTAGGAGTATTCAAAATAAAACTATAAATATCTGCGGGATTTTCACTACCAACAAAATCATTTGCTTCAACACTACCTACCACACCAAAATTACCAGTAATATTTAACAAATCATCTCTAAAATCTGGAGGAGTACTCAAACGATTTTGTGGTAAACCGAATACAATATAATGTTGAATTGGACTGGCAAATATACCATCAATTAGTAATTCCAGTACATCAGGATTTTCAGTAAGATAAAAGTCTGTATCAAACAAAATACTAGGATCTCGATCTTCAAATTGACCGAACCTGACAAAATGTTCGTAAGGAGTTAAATTTGCTGATTCTAATGCTGTAGATAACTCAGGGTTTGAGATATAAAAAGCAGTATTAAATAACGGACTAGGGTCGCGAAATTCAAATTGACCAAAATCTAGAAAATGCTCTACAGCAGTGAACCTACCTTCTTGAGTAGCAGCCAGTACACCAGTATTAGTTTCTAGATAAAAGCTAGTATCAAATAAAGCGTTTGGGTCTCTATTTTCAAATTGACCGACATTCAGAAAATGGTCTAATCCACTACTGAAATTTCCCGCAGTAACTTCCTCTAGAACATCGGGGTTCGTGGCCAAATAAAATATTTCATCAAACAGATTTTCAATAGTTAACATTATCTTAAAAATTTCCTTTTGAGCTTATTGGTAATGTTATCTTACTACAGTCATATATTTATCTATAAAACATTAAATACAAAATTAATACTTAATAATTAAAGGATTTAAACTATGGCTAAATCTTCCTTGATGAAAATGCTGCGTCATGCTTATAGCATTGCTAAAATGTCTAGAAAAACAGGCATTCCCACTGATGAATTATTGGGGATGATGAGAGAAGCGAAAGGTAGAAACTTTCGGACTACTCGCCGTCGCTTATTGCAGGGTGGTTTAGGGTTTGCTGGAGCAATGGCAGCTTCTAATTTCTTCAAGGGTGGGGAAAGAGCAATGGCTCAAACAACACCTATATTAATAGTAGGTGCTGGAATTGCGGGATTAACTGCAGCTTATCGTCTGACTCAAGCGGGGGTGCCAGTAAATGTGATTGAAGCTAGGAATAGAGTAGGTGGTAGAATCAAAACTATGGATAAAGTTGCAGGTACTTTTCTATCAGCAGATTTGGGTGGAGAATATATTGATACTGACCATATCGTTATCCGTAGTCTAGTAGAAGAACTTGGATTAACAGAAATAGATTTGCTTGGTAATCAGGAAGGGTTGGTGAGAACTGGTTACTTTTTTGAGGGAAGATTTGTACCAGAGTCAGAATTGATTGCTGATTTTGCTCCCATTGCAGAAAGAATAAATGCAGATTTAGAGGCGATCGATGATTTTGAAGACTATACAACTCCTTTTCCAGAAGTTGTGGAGTTGGATAATTTATCTATAACTGAATATTTGGAGGGTATTGAAACTACTCCAGTAATGCGACAGATAATTAGAACAACTTATAATGTTTTCTACGGTAGGGATACAGAAGAGCAATCTAGTCTTAATCTCATCTATGTTATTAGCACTGATGAAGGTGTATTTGAACCTTTTGGAGCCAGTGACGAACGTTATGTTATTCCTGGTGGAAGCACAGAAATTATTAATCGACTGGCGAGTTTTGTGGAGGGTTCGATTGAAACGGGAACTGTATTAGAGTCAATTAACAGTTTGCCGGATGGTCGTTATCAAGTGGGTTTAAGATCGGGAGAAAGTAGTTTTGAGCGCACTTATGAAAGAATTTTGATTACTTTACCATTTAGTGTTCTACGGCAAGTAGAGATAAATGTAGATTTGCCCCCGGCGAAAAGGTTGGCTATTAACACAATGGGTTATGGTGCTAACTCTAAATTAATTACTGCTTACCGAGACCGAGTTTGGCGCAACTTTGGTTTTAGTAGTGATGTCTACTCAGATTTAGGGTTTCAAGATATTGAAGAAGCAGGTCTAAGTAGAGCTGCTTTAACGCCTGGTGTAGCTTTGTTAACTAACTACTCTGGAGGTAATCAAGGTTTAGGTATTGGTAGTGCCACTGCAGAAATTCAAGCTCAACAACAATTACCTCAATATGACTTAGTTTATCCTGGTATTACGAATACTGCTATTCCTGGTAATGCAGTGCGGGCATATTGGCCAGGTGATATATATAGTCAGGGTTCTTATTCTTGTTATTTACCTGGGCAATGGACTCAGATGTATGGTGTAGAAGGAGAGCGTGTTGGTAATCTATTTTTTGCTGGCGAACATACCTCTTTAGATTATCAAGGTTATATGGAAGGTAGTTGTGAAACGGCTGAAATTGCTGCCATACAGATTCTAGAAGATTTAGGTTTAGCTCCTGCTGTTGAAGCACTAAGGATTAAACAGTCTGTAGAAAATAGCGATCGCCCAAGGGGAGGACGTACACAAAATAAGAGGCGTAAAAGTTGAAAGCAATAGTTTTTGAGCGAGATTTACCAAGAGTACCAAGAGTACCAAGGTAGGAATTGCTAGTTAATTAGTGAGAAAATTTGTTTAACTATGAATAATTTATCTTTGACTAAAATTTCCATACTAGCTTTTTTATCTTGGAGTTTTACTGGTAGGTCTTTGTTAGCTCAAAATTATTCTGAGCTTGACAACCCAATTTGCTATATGGAAACTACGGAGGGAAAAACTATTAATTTAGTGAATCTCTGTGGCAACCAAGATATTGATGAAACTAAAAAAGTTGCTTGTAAATCAGAGGAGGTTAAAGCTACAGAGATACCGATTAGTAATGTTAACTATGATGGTAATTTTTTGACTGGGAAAGTTGCTAATAAAAGTTGTCAAACTGTCAAACTAATTAAAGTAAATTATCAAGTGTTAGATGATTATGGTAATATTATTGATAATGGTTATATTTATGCTGAACCTGCCACCGTTGGACCAGGAAAAATAGCATCTTTTAAAGGTAATATTTCTCCAGGAGCTAAAGTAGAAACAACTTTTGTGGAATGGAAGTAAAGAAAGAATTGATAATTCTGAATTGAGAATTTAAAAAAATAATATGGGGGTACTTAACAGTATTAGAAATTATTTTGCTTGAACTTTTTTTGTTTATTTAGGTAATAACTTAAAGCAGTTTTCTTATCGTTATATCACAGTAGGGACGTTCCATGGAAGGTCCCTACAAAAATTCTGCTATTTATGTTACTATTTTCCAGCAAAAATCTACAAAAATAATTAAATCTTTTCTTCTTACCTAACTTAAATTCTAAAAAAATCTTATATATATTTCATATACCATAATACATTGATAATCTGGACAAAAAGGAATGTATTGTAACCCGGACTATCAAGGTATGTACGAAAAAATAACTCCTCCAACTACAGGATCTAAAGTCACTTTCAGCAACGGTCAACCTAATGTTCCCGATGACCCCATTATTCCATTTATTCGAGGTGATGGTACTGGAGTAGATTTGTGGCCAGCATCTCAAACAGTCTTTGACGCAGCGATCGCTACTGCCTACGGAGATAAACGCAAAATTAATTGGTTTAAGGTTTACGCTGGTGATGAAGCGTGCGATAAATATGGCACTTTCCAATATTTGCCGGAAGATACACTCGCTGCTATTAGAGAATATGGTATTGCCATCAAAGGTCCCCTGACAACTCCAGTCGGTGGGGGTATCCGTTCCCTAAATGTGGCGTTGCGTCAAATTAACGATCTATATGCTTGCGTTCGCCCTTGTAGATATTACGCGGGTACCCCTTCTCCTCACAAAACACCAGAAAAGTTAGATGTCATCATTTATCGGGAAAATACGGAAGACATTTATCTGGGAATAGAATGGCGGGAGGGTACTGATATTGCTAGCAAGTTGATTGACATTTTAAATAAAGACTTAATTCCTGGTACTCCCGAACATGGCAAAAAGCAAATTCGCCTCGACTCTGGTATTGGTATTAAGCCTGTGAGCAAAACTGGTTCCCAACGTTTGGTAAAACGTGCTATCCAAAATGCTTTGCGTTTACCTAAGTCTAAACAAATGGTGACTTTGGTACATAAGGGTAATATTATGAAGTACACTGAAGGCGCATTTCGTGACTGGGGTTATGAATTAGCAACTACGGAATTTCGGACTGAATGTGTTACTGAAAGAGAATCTTGGATACTTTCTAATAAGGAGGAAAATTCTAATATTTCTAGTGAGGAAAATGCTAGAAAAATTGATCCTGGTTATGATGCTTTGACTCCAGAAAAACAAGCTGAAATTTGCCAAGAAGTTGAGGGTGTATTGGCAGCTATTTGGGATAGTCATGGGGATGGAAAATGGAAGGAGAAAATTATGGTAAATGACCGTATTGCTGATAGTATTTTCCAACAAATTCAAACTCGGCCAGGGGAATATTCTATTCTGGCAACTATGAATTTGAATGGGGATTATTTATCTGATGCTGCTGCTGCTATTGTTGGTGGTTTGGGTATGGGTCCTGGTGCTAATATTGGTGATGAATGTGCTATTTTTGAAGCTACTCATGGTACGGCTCCAAAACACGCTGGTTTGGATAGGGTAAATCCTGGTTCTTTGATTCTTTCTGGTGTGATGATGTTGGAATATATGGGTTGGCAAGAAGCTGCGGATTTGATTAAGAAGGGTCTTGAGGTTGCTATTTCTAAGGGTGAAGTAACTTATGATTTGGCAAGGTTAATGGAACCACCTGTGCCAGCTTTGAAATGTTCTGAATTTGCTGATGCAATTATCAAGCATTTTAAATAATTAATCATGGATAATGGATAATGGATAATGGATAATGGATAATTGATAATGGATAATTGATAATGGATAATTGATAATGGATAATTGATAAGTACCTACGCAGAATTATTTAGACAAACAATGGCTAATTAGAGTAAGGGTTTTACTCTCTAAAATGTGTAATTAATTTTGTTTATCTGCTTAATTGATAATTGATAATTAGAGATTGTTTTTATTATCTATTATTCATTATTTATTATTCATTATCTACTATTTCTTCTATTACCTATAGAGCAATCATAATTGCATTTTGTGAACCTCCTGGGAGATAGAGGTGAGTTGTGGGAATTTCTCTTCTATTGCGTATGGAGCAATAATAAATTCATTTTATGAAGCTCCTGGGAGATGGAGGTGAGTTGTGGGAATTTCTCTTCTATTGCGTATAGAGCAATAATAGTTTCATTCCCTGAAGCACTCCGGCAGAGGAGATGGATAGGGAAATTTTCCGACTATTGCGTATAGAGCAATAGTATATTCATTTTATGAAGCTCCTGGGAGATAGAGCTGAGTTGTGGGAATTTCTCTTCTATTGCGTATAGAGCAATAATAGTTTCATTCCCTGAAGCACTCTGGGAGATGGAGGTGGATAGTGGAATTTTTCTTCTATTACCTATAGAGCAATAGTAAATTCATTTTCTAAAGCACCTAGGAGATAGAGCTGAGTTGTGGGAATTTCTCTTCTATTGCGTATAGAGCAATAATAAATTCATTTCCTGAAGCACTCCGGTAGAGGAGATGGATAGGGAAATTTTCCGACTATTACCTATAGAGCAATAATAAATTCATTTCCTGAAGCATCTGCGAGATGGAGATGAATAATGTACCATTTTAGCTGTGTCAGTTCACTACTAGACTTCCTTCTTTCTCCTTCTTCAATATGCCAAATCTTCTTGAACAAGCAAAAATTGCAGCTCAACAACTAAATTGGTCTTTAGTTAATCATTACTTACAACAATTTATCTCAGAAACTAAATCAAATAAAACTACTTCAACATTTCCCAATGACAATATTGTTCTAGATGAGGTAATTGACTTAGCAATAGAAGTTCTGGAAAATGGAGATTTTCAAGAAAAATGGGATATTGATAAACTGTTTAAGCAAATTGGCAAACCAGCTATTTCTCCATTAATTGAAATTCTTAAAGATCGAGAAATAGACCTAGAGGAGCGTTGGTTTGTGACTCGGATATTAGCAGAATTTAACAGTGAAGAAGTCCTAGAAGTGATGGGGAATATAATTGTTAGTTCAGAAGCGGAAGATTTACAGGAAATAGCAGCAGAGACTTTAGCAAATTTTGGGGACTCTGGAGTTGAGTTATTAACAGATTTATTGGCAAAACCAGAGTCAAGATTATTGGCAACAAAAGCTTTGGCTCAAATTAACTGTATTAAGATAATTCCAGCATTGTTAACTGTGGTTAAAGATGAAAATGATGATGTGAGAATTGCAGCTATATCTGCTTTGAATAATTATTGTGATTCACGGATTCCTATAGTATTAATTTCTGCTTTAAAAGATACAGTGGCAAAGGTGAGAAAAGCAGCAATAATTGGTTTAGCTAGTTATGCTAATTTACACCAAGAATTAGGTTTGGTGAAGTTGCTACAACCTTTACTCTGGGATATAAATTTTGAAGTTTCTCAACAAGCAGCGATCGCTCTGGGAAAAATTGGTACTAATTCAGCGGCGACGGCTTTATTTGAACTGTTGAAAACTGTGACGGTGCCTGTTTTTTTAAAGATAGATTCTGTGCGTGCTTTAGGTTGGATGGAAACTAGACTATCCTTGGAATATTTGCAAAATTTACTGGGATATAATTTCTTGGTTGAAGACAATTCTCACGCACAAGTTGTGAATGAAATTATTACGGCATTGGGTAAGTTGGAAAAATCGGAATTAAAACCGCAAGCAACAGATATTTTGATTGAGTTTATTGTTAGTGATAATTCTAGTTTAGAAAGTGTTTATGTGAAAAAATCTCTAGCTTTAGCTCTAGGATATTTAGGTAATATTCATGCTTTAGATTATCTAATTCAATTATTAGAAGATGAGGATAATAGTGTCAGACTTCATTCTGTAGCAGCGATGAAACAATTAGATTCAGAAAAAGCATATCAAAGACTTATTGATTTGTCTCAGGAAGCAACTTTAAACTCACAGTTAAAAACCGGAATAGAAATAGCTATTGCAGAGATGAATAAATTTAATAAAATAGGGAATAGGGAGAAGTAATATAGAATCCGGTTAAATACTTATCGTATCGCTCGCTTGAGTCAGGAGTCAGGAGTCAGGAGAAAGAAAAGATTTAGGAGTCAGGAGTCAGGAGAAAGAAAAGATTATATAAAACATCTGTATTAAGAGAAAGTAATTTTGCGATTACTCTATAACCGGATTTTATATAATTGATAACTTAGGGATAATAATTGATTGTATTTTTAATTTTTGGAGATATCTAATAGTCAGTAGTCGGTTATAAATAGCTTCTTATTATCATTTTTCAGCCTAAAAAAATTTTATTTAAGTATGCTATATATCTGACTTAAACTATTTTAGTTTACCAAATTATTCACGCTACATTTTTTTTAAATGGTATTATAAGTAGGTAGACAAAATTAAACTTAAAATATCTGTATAGGGAATTTGTGAATTTCCCCTAATATTACCGAAAAATTAAGGTATAAAGCCTCTCCTTTCAAGGAGAAAAAATTTGAACAACAGGGTAATTATTTTTAGCAAACTTTTTGCCAATTGGTATTATATTCTAATATCTGGTATATTAACTGTTATATTTAATTTTAGGGATAAGTTCAAATTCTGAATACCCTATTAATATCAAATTCCATTAATTAGCAATAATAAAAACGTTTTTCTATCTCAAATTTCTCCCTATTCCCTATTCCCTATTCCCTATTCCCTAATATGAAATACTGGAAGTCAGGTAAACAACTACAAGATAATAAATATATAATTCAAGACCTCCTTGGTATTGGAGGTTTCGGTACTACTTATCGTGCTTTAGAACAAAGCTCTAATCAATTAGTTGCGATTAAAACTCTCAATTATCGAGTTCAAAGAAAACCAAATTTTGATAAGCTCCAAGAAAATTTTTTAAATGAAGCATTATGTTTAGCAAAATGTCATCATCCTAATGTTGTAGAAGTTCATCGCCTTTTTAAAGAAAATAAATTATGGTGTATGGTGATGGAATATATAGATGGAGATGACTTAGGAATTTATCGTGAAGAGCAAGGGGGAATTATATCAGAAAGTGAAGCAATACATATTATTAAACAAGTAGGAGAATCATTAATATTTGTACATAACCAAGGATTTTTGCATCGGGATGTTAAACCTCAAAATATTATTCTTAGGCGAAATACTTTAGAAGCAGTATTAATTGATTTTGGTTTAGCGCGAGAATTTAATAGTGGTAGTGTACAAAGTCATACAACAGATAGTACATTATATTTTGCTCCAATTGAACAGTATGAAAGACGAGCAAAACGGGGAGCTTTTACTGATATTTATGCTTTAGCTGCTACTTTATATGTTTTATTAACAGGTGAAATGCCGACACCTGCAAAAATTAGACAGGAAGGAAAAATACCATTAATAGGACCAAAAGAATATAATTCACAAATTAGTGATTCGGTTAATAGTGCAATTATTAGAGGTATGAAATTAGAACCGGAAGAACGCCCTAAGTTTGTTGTTGAATGGTTAAATTTATTATCACAACCACAAGAATTTTTCACAACTAATCTACTTTCAACTTTGCCACCTACTTTGCCAATAATTACTGATATTCCCCCAGAATTAATAACTTTTGATTCCAGTACAGAATCAGTAACTGTTGATGCGCATACCGAGCCTGAATTGGAAACTTTTAAATTTGAAGTTTTAACAATCAAAACTAGCTCTAAGTATCAAATATATGAAACTATAAAAGAACAACGAGAAGCTCAACAATTTATCGAAAATATTGGCAATAATATTACTTTAGAAATGGTATATATTCCTGGCAATACTTTCTGGATGGGTTCCCCAGAAACAGCAATACAAAAATTGGAAACAGAAACCCCTCAACATCAAGTTAGAATAGAACCTTTATTTATTAGCAAATATCCCATTACTCAAGCACAATGGCAAGCAATTATGGGAAAAAATCCTGCTAACTTCAAAGGAGAAAATAAACCAGTAGAAATGGTATCTTGGTATAATGCAATAGAATTCTGTAGTCGTCTATCTGCCCAGACAGGAAGAACTTATCGGTTACTATCAGAAGCAGAATGGGAATATGCTTGCCGAGGTGGGACAACTACATTATTTCACCTTGGAAATATTCTGACACCTGAACTAGCTAACTATAACTATGAGGAAGCTTTTGCCTGTACATTGCAACAAAATTATTATGAACAGACAACAGATGTAGCTAGTTTTTCTGCCAATGCTTTTGGTTTATATGATTTTCATGGCAATGTCTGGGAATGGTGCGCCGATCCCTGGCATGATAATTATCGGGACGCCCCTTCTGATGGTAGTGTATGGGAAAAAGATGGAAATTCTGCCTATAGAGTGCTGAGAGGTGGTGGGTGGTTAAACTATCCCAGGGGTTGCCGTAGTGCAAATCGAAATTATAAAAATCCTGGGGGTAAGTATAAGTCGGTGGGGTTTAGGGTGGCCTGTCCTTATCTTATATAGCTGAAGTTAGAAGTTATATCATGTCCGGATAAGAGCGTGATAAAAAAACTTTCTCATGCATATACTTTTTTTCTCCCCTCTTCCCTCTTCCCTCGTGACTCGTGACTCCTGACTCCTGACTCCTTCCTTTTTATTTATAATTATTTAATCGGACATGATATTAGAAGGATGAAATGACAATTGCACCGTAAGTATGCAGCATGGACTAAATTTGAGAGGCGTAAGAATGTCCTAACTGCCCTAGTGGCCGCTACATGATTGTTAAACCTAGATTTCTTATTTCAAAATGAGTTGGGAGAAAATTATAGTGACTAACATATATGAATTATGTAGGGCTTGCTGATTAAATCTAAAAGCATTTTTAGGTCTGAAATACCTTGTTTTTCAGCTCTTGATGCTCAAAAAGAAGCGCATTTCTAGCAATAGTTGGGCAAAAAAATTACTTCCCTACTCCCCCGCTCCTGTAGGGACGTTGCATGCAACGTCCCTACCCTTAAAAAAGAATTTTTCAGCAAACCCTAAATAATTAAGTAGGGCTTGCTTAGTATTTTTCTAATAATTTGAGGAAATAACAAATATTTTTGCAGGTAGATGCACAAAAGGAAGAAGTTGAAATTTTTGGGTAAAATTTTAGTGAATTGGTTTAGGTAGTTTTAAATTTTATTGAAAAAAATTTATTTTTGTAACTTTCAAATCCCTATATAGCTTATATAGATAGTAGTTGGTAGGTTTGCCCCATCTAATCTAAATATTTAAACAAAAAATAAGGTTAATAACCTCCCCTTGGATAGGGGATGAAAAAAATAAACTTCAGTATTTCAAGCATAGGACTTCAGCCAGAGGTACTGATAACTAATAACTGAATATTAGTCATCCACAATTTGTGCCCAATCTGGGAAGGAAGGAGGAAAGAAATTAATATCGTAGTCAGACTCTTCCCACTCATTAACCCATAATGGGACTACTCCTACTCCTTTTATGGGAGTTCTAGAGAATACCCTTTCCTTAGATTCGATAGTGTGAAATATCTGCTTGAGTGTATCTCCTAAATTAAGAGTGAAACTTAATAGTTCGTCCAATTCGGGGTCAAGCCGTTTGACTCTTTGTTTCTCATCTTCAGCCCATAATAGTTTTAGGGATTTTAGGGATCTGGGACTAAGTTGGCTCCGATAATAAACACGTTTAAGTTGGGCTACAGGTTCAAGACTCCTTTCTACTCGGCGAATTTGCTGTAACCGGAGAAAGTGCCACTCGGCCAAATGCTTTCGGTCTTCAGGGGGTATTTTTCCTTTACTATTAGAGTGTTTGAAGGCATACTTAGCGCAACTACATCCAAGATTAGCTAACAAATGGATTAACTGTCTCTCTTTAGGGGTAGCTTGTCTTCTTTCTGCAGTTCTTGTAATAACCCTTTTTCTGCGTGTAGTAGTTGTTGTGTCCATCATTGTGGTCGATAATACTAATCAGAATATATTAATAGAATAATCGAAGGTAGAACCCTAATCAGTAACAAAGAGTTCTACCCAGCTCTAAATCTAGTCTAATCTATCTATACTGTCTCAAGGAAGTTATTTCGGCTTTGCTTATATTTTATTTGCCTGTGTTTACTTCCTCTTCCCCATCCTCACTTTGGCCTGTGTAATCTTTAGCTAATATCTGACTCTCTTCAATGGTCGTCTCATTAGATGGCCTAAAGTTCCAGGCATTGGCCTTTGTTACATGACAAAACGTTAAGCCTGCGGAGGCTATTAACCCTAAAGCAATAATATTCTGTTTCATAGTAGTAGATGAACCCTGTTTAGTTGTTTGGAATTGACTACTGACACTCTTGCCACCTGTAAAAACTGGGTTTTTGCAAAAGCCCTCTTGTATTCCAAAGAATCAGTCTGTAATTATAAAAGAAGCATAGGCACGACCTGATGGATCACAAACGCCGGAAGAGAGGTGTTAGTAGTATTATTACTATCTTCTCCCCAATCCAGGTTTTTGGGATGTGGAGACTAAGCCATTAGGGAGTTAAACCATCAGGTGATTAGTCCATCTAGGAGTTATCCATCAGGGGTATCTACTTTTTATATAACTATCAGGGTGTATCTCCATCTGCAGTTCTGAACTTGCTGTCTATTGGGAAATTTAATGATTTAATCATTAATCCAAATAGGCAGCTTTTTTTGTCTATTTAACTTTCCTTAGTAGGAAGATTAAGGAAAGATTAAAGATTAAGGCCATTTGCTCAACTTTCAATTTTTTTCCACTTAGTTGTTTCGCGGATATTGAGTTTAATTCCTTCAACACATTTAAAGATTTGTGGCCTTGAATTGAAACTATTTTCAGTTCTATTGAAAATTGACTTTCTTCGGGATTTTAAAACCCTACCCTTGAGGGCGAGGTTTAAATTAATTAATAGTTATTGCACTCCTAAATATTTATGTAACTGCACAGAGAGTCGATAATGAGGATATTCCTGAAGTAATTCTAAGACTAATGGTAGAGCGAAATTACGACTATACCATTCAGGTTGTAGATAAACAGGAATATTATTATTGACTAATAAAATTTTACTATAAAATTCTAATTCTTTGCCAGTTTTTATCACCAATTTTATTTCTGAAGCCCGTTTCAAGATTTGAGGTACAACTGGATATTTAGGACTAATATGTTGTTTAGGACTAAGAGTTACCCAAGTGTTAGGGGAAATATCTTGCCAATAACAACCGGAGGTTTCGATTGAAACTTTTCTACCAGTAGCTTCTATTCTATTTACTAAAGTAGGTAGTTGTTTATGAATAAAAGGTTCACCACCAGAAATAACAACTCTAGGGGAAAATAATTCATTAATTAACTCATCAAAAGTTCTCAGTTGTCTTGGTAAACCAACTCCTCCATCTGCATAACCAGTATCACAATAATGACAACCTACTGGGCAACCAGCAAGACGAATAAAATCTACTGGAGTACCTGCCCAATAACCTTCTCCTTGAATAGTTTTTTGGAATGTTTCATGGATAGGAATTTTTAAATTTTCTGTCATGTTTAATATTAGGGAGTAGGGAGTAGGGAGTAGGGAGTAGGGAATAGGGGAACAAGCCAAAAATTTTATTCTGTAGCAAAAATTTATATATTTAATATAAGTTTTAATGAACCTTCTGCCTTCTGCTTTATTTTAATCAATTACAGGTTGAAGTTTTTCCTTTTCAGTTGTTAATTTTCTCGGCACCATAACTGCTAAAGCTAAAGGAACTACCTGGAAATGAGCTGGAGTATAAGTAACAATTTCTCCATCAGTATTAATAGGACGAGGTTTGCGAGTATAAACACTAATTACGGAGCTAGAGAGGGAACGAAAACCAAAACTTTCTTGATATTTCCCTTTCCATATAGAAGGTAACATTCCAATAAATTGCCAACAATATTTTACTTCTAGGCTGTATAAATCTAACCTTTGGTCATCAATTGTAGCATCGTGAGCAATAGTCATTCCACCTCCATAATGTTTGCCATTTCCTACAGCAACTTGTAAAGTTTTGACTATTTCTGATTCACCATTACAACGAATTTCTGCTGTAAAAGGGCGACTTTGTAAAATCATTTTACTGGCAGTAATAGCATAAGCTAATACACCCCACCGACGCTTGGCTTCTTTACTTAAATTATTAGTAATATCTACACTTAATCCGATACTTGCAACATTGAAAAAATATTTGCCATTAACTACTCCTAAATCTATATAACGTTTTTTGCCCTTAGCGATCGCTCGACAAGCTTCAAATAAAGAAACAGGAATTCCCAAAGTTCTAGCTAAATCGTTAGCTGTTCCTAATGGTAAAATTCCCAAGGGTAAACTTGTTTCAACCAGAGTATCTATGGCTAAATTTAATGTGCCGTCCCCACCACCAATAATTATCAGATTTACCTGATTTTTATACTCTTGAATAAAATGGTTAAAATCCTGGGGAGATTGAGTTTCTTTGCAGATAATTTCTAAACCAAAATCTTGTAAATAGGTTAAGGCTAAATTTAGATTATCTTGAACTTTTCTGGCATGAGGATTAACTAACAAAAGAGATTTTTTTGATTCTATCTTATCTTGGTTCATAAATAAAGTCGAAAGTTAAATTTCAAAATTTAAAAGTAAGAAAAAAAGGCAAGATTTAAGCAAATAAATTGTTTAAGAGTCTAGTTGCTAAGGTCCGTCTTGGTTTGTCGATAACTGATAGGAATTATATAATTTCTGAGAGACATCTATTAGACATCTCCAATAATAAAAAAATAAAATTAATTATTCCATAAAAATAATCAATTATTTCTCCTTACTACCTACTTCCTACTCCCTCTTTTCTGGAGATATCTATTGTATTTACTAACATATTTTTGTAGAATTTTGTGAATTATCTCTGAAAAACAATTTTCAACTAATTATGACAAACAGTTTGATTCAACCTGGGCAAAATTTCGCTATTTGGGCAATTCTTCTGTCAGCAGCAACTATTGGTTTTTGGTCAGAACAGAAGAGGTGGGGCGCAAGTATATCTGGTGCTGTTGTAACTATGCTAATAACATTTTTTTTGTCGAATCTAGGAATTATACCTATTGATGCTCCTGCTTATAATGTAGTTTGGTCTTTTCTAGTTCCCTTTTCTATTCCTTTGCTTTTATTTCAAGCTAATATCTTACAAATTATCCGTGAATCTGGGCGAGTTTTAATTGCTTATTTTTTAGGTACGTTGGGAACAGTTTTGGGAACTATAATAGCATATTATTTGATTCCTGTAGGTGAGTTAGGTTGGAAATTAGCTAGTGTTTTCTCTGCTACTTACATTGGTGGGTCTGTAAATTTTTTTGCTACTGCTCAAATTATCGAATTAAATTTAGATTCGGGAGATTTATTAGCAGCAGGAACAGCAGCAGATAATTTGGTTATGACTTTGTTTTTTCTGGTGTTATTTGCTTTACCTTCTCTGAAATGGGTAAAAGAAATTTTTTCTGATAATAATTTGGCTCAAGATACAAGCTTTATAGAACAAAATAAAAGGAATTTTTCTGAGTCACGAACACAAGAATTATCGGTTCTAGATATGAGTCAAGCATTAGCTATTAGTGGAATTTTAGGTGCATTAGGCGTTAGTATTGCTAGTTTATTAGGCATTTCTAAAGCGGCAATTTTATTCACCACTATTTTAATAGTTTCTCTAGCCACAATATTTCCCAAATATCTAGGAAAATTAACAGTAGCAGACCAAATTGGTACTTTGTTAATGCAGATATTTTTTGCCGTAATTGGAGCTAGTGCTAATATCTGGAAAGTTATAGAGTTTGGACCTGTTTTATTTATTTTCGCTGGGGTAATTTTGACTATTCATTTACTTTTTCTGTTACTAGCTGGTAAATTATTGCACTTAGAATTGCCTGAGTTAGTTGTAGCTTCTAATGCCAATTTAGGAGGTCCTACTACTGCTGCTGCTATGGCAAAAGCGAAAAATTGGTATAAGTTAGTAACTCCTGCCATTCTTTGTGGTATTCTCGGCTATGCTCTAGCTACTTTTTTTGGAGTTGCTTTAGCTAATTTTTTGCGTTAAAAAATAGGAGAAGGAGTCAGGAGGAACGGGGAGTTGTAGGGGCATCTATGAGAATCGCCCGTACAGAAGAATAGTCCCTTAATTTTTCTGCCTCGGATTACCCCAAAATCTTCACTTTTTCAGCTCTATTGATCGAAAAGCTGCTACTTTTTCCAGACTTAAAATTGCTCAAAGTTTTATCTGTCAATGCTTTGCTATTTGCTCGGCAAATCCTACCTATTCCCTATTCCCTATTCCGTATTCCCTACTCCCTATTTTCTGAGTTGAAATTCATCAAATTTTACGACTTGAGAATTAGGCTGTCTTGTATCAAAATAGTAACTACTAACTTTTCCTGTCTTAGTCTCAAAAATACTAAAAGCTGTAATATTATTACTAGCAATAAAAGGTTGAGGTTTACCATTTTCATTTAGCAAAGGAGCGATGGTTGGAATTATTGGTTCTAAACCATTGGGATTACCAACTTCAGCATATTTTTCTTGATAATTTAGAGGAACAGTTCGCTTTTTATTTCCTACATAAGCTCCATAACTATTTCCCACATTTGATGTTTCGAGAAAGTGCATTCCACTAGGACTAACAAAACGATTCCAAAGATGAGAATGTCCGTAAAATACTAACTGGACGTCAGCAGTTTCTAATAATGGTAAAACATCTCGAATAATATAGTCATTTTGTTGGGGATATTCATAACGAATCATAGTAATTTTCCCATTTTCATCTCGGTCAATATATTGGATGGGATTTGTATAAGCAGGAATAATATTTTCACCTAAAGAATGAGCCGGATGGTGAAACATTACTACTTTATATTTTGCTTGTTGAAATTCCTGACTTGCTAATTCTTTTTCTAACCAATTATATTGTTCCCTACCTTTAATAATAGGTTCAAAAATATGTTGACCGTAACCCCATTCAGCCGGATTATCAAAATCTTGTTTCCGTTCCCGATATTTGCCTCTAGCATTATCTTTTAAATGGGGAACTCGCCAGATATTTGTGATATATAAAACCACTAGACGTACATCACCAAAAGTCACGGCATAATAATTTTTTTGTTCTGAATTATTTTCAGGCAGAGTAAAAATTTCTTGGTAAGTATCTGTATTAAAAGAATTATTTTTTAACCAGGTATCGGGATTAATGTTTTGAGTATTTTGTGGATATAAATTTTTGGCAGCTTGCCTGGGGTAGGGCTGACTAAATTGATAATTTAAAGAAGTTTCCATGGAAAATATGCCCATAACTTCATGGTTTCCAATTGCTGGAAATAGAGGCATATTTTGAATTAGTTCTCCACCTGTATAAATAGTCTTTTTGCCATTTTTTTCTAGCTCATAATTTGCCTTGCCTTGAAGATTCGGAAAAAAAGCATTACCTCGATTATCATCAAACCATTCTGAAGCTCTGTCGGGAATATTAACCAAATCTCCAGCAAAAAAAATAGCGTCTAATTTATCAAAAGTTTCTGTTACTTTTTGCAGATTTGCCGAACTCATTGGTTTTAATTGATGGTCGGAAGTTAGGAGAATTTTTAAAGGTTTACCAGGGGTAGGTTTAGCTGCCAAATTAAAAATTTTACTCCTCATATTTTCCCCATTTTCTGTTTCGCTAATAATTTGATATGGCACAGAATTATTAGGAGTTAAACCAATAACTTTAGCTTCATGTCGCCAGATATCTCGCATCATAGGTTGTTGATAAATTAAACCTTTTTCTGTTTGTTTTCCAACGAAAGAATCTTGGTCTTCACGAGTGCGACTTAATTTAGTAGTATTTGCCTCAACAACTTGATCCAAATTTTCACCATAAACTACAAAATTTTGTTTCCCAGGAAATTCAGTAAACCAGACAACTTGTACAGAATTTTCTGTCGGAGCTTGGAGAAATGGGTCGGTTAAAAATTCTGGTTGAGGTTCTAGAGAATACATAATTATAAATAGGAAAATAACAACAAGAATTAAGATACCAAAAATCCAGGGATTACGATAAGAATCTCTGGGATTGTCAAATATTTCTGGAGGAGGATTAAACATAGAAATAATTAGATGATTTTTAAAGATAATTATGATGATAATCTCATCTATATTTTCAATAATTTAACGAGATTTAATGTAACTGTCAAAATCATCTTGAATTACTCTTAAATATTCAAATGAAGGAATCTCAAATAACCGATCTTGTACCCGATCAATTTCTACAGGAAAATTAATCACTTCCTGTAATGTAAAAGTATATCTAATTGGGCGATCGCTCAAAGCATATCTTATTTCTTGAATACTAGAAAGTTGACTAGCTCCATATACTCGAAGTTTCCCTTTTTCATAGCAAACACCAGCTTCAATTGTATACCAAAAAAGCCGGGCTATCTCCTGTTCTATATCTTTACTTTTGAGATTTTTTCTAGTTACATATTGATTACCTAAATATTGTAAAAAGTTAGAATAAATTGGGGAAAAAAGTAAGGGAACATGACCAAAAATATCATGCCAAAGATCGGGACGTGGGGAAAAATTAATATCAGTATCCGATCTGACAAAAGTTGCTACGGCAAAATAACGACGAGAAAGGAGATAAAAAAATTTGTCTGCTTCTAATAATTCTGTAACTGGCCATAACTGCCATCCAGTCTGTTCTTGTAAAAACTCGGAAAGATAATTAATATTAGGAATATCTTGAATCAAATCTTTGATTTTTGCTAAACCTGCAATAAATGCTTCAGTTGCTCGACCTTCAATAGTTTCTAATTGTGTATTTAAAAGTTTTTTCCAATTACAATGGGCTTGGATTTGATAGTCATAAAAGTTCTGTTCTTGCCTTTCACAGAGTAACTTTTCTAAAGTTATATGTTGCATATTTACTCCTATTAAGTTATTCTAACTTGAACTACAATTATAAATTTATGGTCAAAATACTATGAAAAAAATGCTTTGTCAATTCCTAGTAAATTTGGTATAACCAGGAGCTTGCCTTTATGAAACAAAGTATAAAACCCACCTTTATGAAACAAAGTATAAAACCCAGCTATACACTGCACAAAAATTTTCGCCTACCAATGGGATTTTCTCCAGAAAATTGGGACTCTGGACTTACATATCAAGCTCAAGGAACAGACACTTTTATTGCCACTTATCCCAAATGTGGAACAACTTGGACTCAACATATTGTTTGGATGTTATCCCATGATGGAGAACCATTTCCTATCGGTAAAAATATTAATTTAGAAGTTCCTCATCTCGAAGAAGTGGGAAGTGATTTTGTCAAATCTTTATCCGAACCTTGTTTTATAAAAACCCATTTAACTTACGATTTAACTCCCTATAATCCTGATTCAAAATATATTTATATAGCTCGTAATCCTTTCGACTGTGCTGTTTCTTTTTATTATCATACTCAAGGATTTATCAAATATTATGATTTTGGTGAAGGTAAATTTGATGATTTTTTTGAATGTTTTATTAATGGAGAAGTAGACTGGGGAGATTACTTCGATAATTTACTTTCTTGGGTACAACATAAAAATGATGAAAATGTTCTGTTTTTAACTTATGAATCTATGAAAAATAACCTGAAAAAAAATATTATTGCTATGGCAAAATTTTTGGGCGATCGTTATGTAGAAAAAATCGAAAATCCACAAATTATAGAAAGCATTCTTCACCATACAAGTTTTACTAGCATGAGTAAAAATCAAAGTCGTTGGTCTAGCAAACGTCCTGATAATATGACTCCATTTATTCGTCAAGGAAAAGTGGGAGATTGGAAGTCACATTTCTCAGTTTCTCAAACTCAGAGATTAAGTAAAAAATTCAGGATGAGAACTGCTGGTACTGAAGCTGAAAACTTATGGAAAATTCCTGAATAATTCTGGTTATTTTTCAATAAAAAATTAGGGATGATAAATAAAAAAGAAATTATTGATATAGCGCTACGCGAAGCGCGAATAGGGAATAGGGAATAGTGAACTTTTAAAGGGTTTTTCTTACGGAAAAGCTCCGCTAACAGGATTTAGAAATGTCAAATGCCTTAATGCGTAGTGCTATATAATTAAATTTGAAAAATTTGGCAATAAATTTAAGTAAAAAAATGGTTAATCAATATACAGGAATTACTAATTATTACGATTTATTGATGATGTCTGGCTACTATGACTACCATAATATAGCTAAGAAAGCATACTCAATTGTAGGTAATAATTGTCAGATTCTTGAACTAGGAGTAGGAACAGGATTACTTGCAGAAAAGTACATAGAAGTTGACAATACTTGTCAGTTTACTGGAGTTGATATTACACCATCCTTTTTGGAAGTTGCTAAAAAACGTTTGGGAAATAAAGCTAAGTTAATTGTAGCTGATGCCCTAACAATGGAATTAAATAAAACCTTTGATGTTGCTATCTCAAATGCAGGAGTTTGGCTATTTATTATTTGTGGCGATCGCTTGGAGTTAGTGAGTCATATTCCTGATGTTCAAGCTAACTATCAAGGATTAAAAAATTTAGCTAGTCATTTACGAACTGGAGGTTGGTTTTTGTTAAGTATACAAAAGTCGGGGATTGATTTTGAAAAAAATTTACCTGGAGGAATTGTATATTCTCAACTCATTGAGGAATTGGAAGATAAAGTAGATTATCGCACTCGTAAAAAAAGCTATTTCTTTCAGAAAGATAGTGAAATTTTAGCTCAAGAGCAACTAATAATTACTTTGTTCAGACAGGATGGTTATCAGAAATTATTCAATGAAGCGGGATTTGATTTTCAAGGTTTTAATAATGACAATAGTTTGGCGATATACAAAAAGAGATAAAAGTCTATTGGTACTGAAACTAAAAATTTATGGCAAATTCTTGCGTCTTAAAATTATTGTCCTGTCCTGCTAATAATTTTAAGTAAAATGTTTTAGATAGCCTTTGAGTCCACCAATAGAAAACAGGTCTTTTAAATAAATATATGTATCAGGTTTTAATAAATCTGTTGGCTTAAACCCACATAATATAGAACTGTAAATACAATTGCATTGAAAATTTCCAACTGCCTGATTTATATGTGAAACAACTTCTTTATCTATTTCTTTAATATCAACATAGTTAGGCATTTCATCTCCTACTACCTGATTTAACAATAGAACAAAAATACAAATTTGGTTTTTCTTTTGTTCTTTTTCACTTATTTTCCATTTAACTCCATCTAGAATTTTCTGGCATTCATCATGTTCTAGGTTTACATAATCCATATATAAAGAATAAAAATCTTCATTTTCATCTACTTCACAATTAATATATTTCTTGAAATTCCTAGAAAAACACTTAGTTTTAACTTGTAAACTTACTGATTTATTACTTGTTAAATAAAAATCATTTCCACCATCTCCCCATTCATATAACTCGTAATTAACATTACTAATTAATTCGCCTAAGTATTGTTTTACAGATTCTTCCCCTATTTTACCCATTTTATAATTCATAAATTTATCAGGAAAGTAATCTTGATTATACTTGTATGTTAACTCCTGACAAAACCAGTTCAATTTTTCTTCTAATTCATCTTGTCCTAAGCAACCATAATCAACTAAAGAATATAGATGAATAGCCTCATCAAAGTCATATTCGCTTCTTGTAAAAGCAGGCATTCTTTCTTTTAGTTTGATAATAAATTCATCCTGTTGTGATTCTAAAATTGTCATCCAATTAATTTCTGGCATGAGATAAATTATCAATATTTGACTCAAATTGATTATTTTTTAAACGTTAAATTATACAACATTTTAATCAATCCGGTTAACAACTTTCAACCAAAGAATCTAAAATCAATACAATCTATATCTTAATAGTCTAATTCTCAAATCAATATGCTAATAGTCCAAAAATACGGTGGTACATCAGTCGGCTCTACAGAAAGAATTCAAGCAGTGGCCCAACATATTGCTAAAACAGCCAGCGATCGCTCGGTAGTAGTAGTTGTTTCAGCGATGGGAAAAACCACAGATGGCTTAGTCAAACTAGCAAACGAAATTTCCCCCAACCCCTGTCGTCGAGAAATGGATATGCTACTATCCACAGGCGAACAAGTTACCATCGCTCTAATGAGTATGGCCTTACAAGAGTTGGGAGTGCCAGCTACTTCCCTGACTGGAGCGCAGGTAGGAATAGTCACAGAAGCCGAACATTCCCGCGCTCGTATTTTAAATATTAAAACCCAACGCATAGAAGAACATCTGCAACTAGGAGAAGTTGTAGTCGTTGCAGGTTTCCAAGGTATTAGTCAGAGTCGCCATCAGGAAATCACAACATTAGGTAGAGGAGGTTCCGATACTTCTGCAGTCGCTTTAGCAGCAGCACTCCAAGCAGAAAGGTGTGAAATATATACAGACGTACCAGGAATTCTCACAACCGATCCCCGTATAGTACCCGAAGCGCAGTTAATGTCAGAAATTACCTGTGATGAAATGTTGGAGTTGGCAAGTCTAGGTGCAAAAGTGCTACATCCCAGAGCAGTCGAAATTGCTCGAAATTATGGAATGCCATTAGTAGTCTTATCCAGTTGGAGCGATGAACCTGGTACTCGCGTAGTTTCGGCAATACCCCGACGTCGCGCTTTGCAAGATTTAGAATTAACCAAACCTGTAGACGCAGTAGAATATGACACCAACCAAGCTGGAGTTTCTCTGTTGCGGGTTCCTGATCGCCCTGGTGTGGCAGCAAAATTATTTTCTGGTATTGCAGTACAAAATATAGATGTAGATTTAATTATTCAATCTATTCACGAAAGCAATACTAATGATATTGCCTTTACTGTCGGGAAAGATACTTTGAAACAAGCCGCAGCAGTAGCGGATGCCATACTACCTGCTTTGGGGAAAAATTATGATCCAAGTTTGGGCGAACCTGAAGTCAAAACTGAAGAGCGCCCTATTGCCAAAGTCAGTCTAGTGGGTGCGGGAATGATCGGGCGCCCACGAGTAGCAGCCAAAATGTTTGAGACTTTGGCAACAGCAGGAGTAAATATACTAATGATTTCTACTTCGGAAGTTAAAGTCAGTTGTGTGGTTGATGCAGAAGACTGTGAAAAGGCAGTTAATTCTTTGTGTCAAGCATTTGAGGTGGATGTTACAGATACTTCTAGTAGCTCTGCTGCTTCTGCGTCGGAAGAAGTTCCCCCACCAGTGCGAGCAGTTGCTTTAGACGTAAAGCAAGCAAGACTAGCAATACGTCACATTCCCGATCGCCCAGGAATGGCAGCCAAAATATTTGGTTTGTTGGCGCAACAGAATATTAGTATAGATATGATTATTCAATCTCAACGTTGTCATAGTATGGATGGAGTTTTGACTCGCGATATTGCTTTTACTGTTTCCCAAGCAGAGGGAGAAACTGCATATCAAATTTTGACAAATGCAGCAGTAGAGTTTGGTTGGGGAGAAGTGGTATTAGAGAGTGGTATTGCGAAAGTGAGTGTAGTTGGTTCGGGAATGATTGCACATCCAGGGGTAGCAGCGCAAATGTTTGAAGCATTGTCAACAAGTCAAATCAATATTTTGATGATTGCCACTTCGGAAATTAAAATTAGTTGTGTGGTAGTAGAAGATGATGGGGTGAAAGCATTGCAAGCTATTCACAAAGCTTTTGGTTTGTCTGGAAATGAGGTGATTAAAGTTCCAGCTTGAGGAACTGAAAAATCAAAAGTCAAAAGTCAAAAGTCAAAAGTAAGATTTGAGTGGGTTTCAAACCTCAACTGAGTGATTTCAAACTTCTAAATCCTATTTTCCCTTGACTTCTGACTTCTGAGTTCGCGATAATGTACCATTCAGCAACCTGCCATGATCTATTGCATAAATCCTCAATGTTCCAATCCTCAAAAATGGTTTTATTTGAGGCGACTTGAAATTTTACCAACAAAAGCAACTTTTTAGAAAAAAATCATGGGAATTGTCATCATATACTTAAATGTAAATTCCATATCACTTTGTCGTGCTAATAGAAGGTATTTCGCCAAAACAATTTCGTTAATAACTCTACTAATTGGATTTATCATGGCAGCTTTTACTAAAAAAAAGCAAGCATTACATGACAAGATAGCTGGTACTTTAGTTGTTAAAAAAAGCCCTAATTAAAAGTTAAAAGTTAAAAGTAAGATTTTATATAGAATTCTTTTATATAACATTATGTTTATAATTCTATCTATACTGTAATATTCAATCTCCCCATCTCCCTATCTTCCCATCTCCCTTACTCCCTTACTCCCTTACTCCCTTACTCCCTTACTCCCTACTCCCTACTCCCCATCTCCCTACTCCCTACTCCCTAATTTCTTAAAAAAGACTACTTAATAATGCTTGCTTAAATTCTTTAGCAGTTTTAAAATAAATTTCTGAATCATCAATTAATGCTAAATCAATTACTTCTGCCAATGATTGAGGAATGGCAATATTTCTCTTTCTAATTGGTACAGGTTGAGTTTTCAATACAGTTAAAATTGGGTCTTTACCAACAAAATCACGGGGATATGCACCAGTTAACATATTATATAAAGTTGCTGCCATTGCCCAAACATCTACTTCCGGTTTTACATATTTAAAATCAATTATTTGTTGCCTTGGCATAAATGGAAAAGTCCCCCCTTTATTTCCTGTGATTGTTTGCCCACTTAAACCAGCTAAATCAAAAGCTTTTGCTAACCCATAATCTGCTATTTTTACCACTGTTGAACTATTTATATTACTCAGAAAAATATTAGCTGGTTTAATATCCCGATGAACCAAACCTTTCCCTTTACCAAAACTACCATCTGCTTTTTTAACATAAGGAATTTCTGCATTATGAGCATAATCTAAACCATCTAAAGCTTGTATAATAATTGGCACTGCCATATTAATAGATAATTGATAACCACAACGCTCTAACAAACTCCAAATACTACCACCATTGCAATATTCTAAAGTAAAAAAAAATTGGCGATCGCTATAACTATAATCTTTCAATTTTACAACATTCTTATGATTTAAAACTTTAGTATTTTCTATTTCTCTAACAAAACGATTTATAGCTTGAGGATGGGTAGCAACTTCAGGCAACATTGTTTTTAAAGCTATTAATTTTTGAGTAGAATTATTTCTGGCTAAATACACTTCTCCACAACCACCTTTACCTAATAATTTAATTGTTCTATAGCCAGGAATTGTAATTAGATTATTATTTCCTAATCTCGGCGGATAAACGGACGATTCTACAGTTTCTGCCGAGGTTTTTTTTGGTATAGAAACCATCTCTGGTGGCATCTCTGTTTCAGCTTCAATACTCACCTGAAAAATAGTTTGACCCAATTTAATTTTGTCTCCTGATTTTAAATCATATTCAGGAAACTGAATTTTTGCGCCTGCTTCAGGGGTATGGTGTGATTGACGTTGCCCAATTTTTTTACCATTAATATAAGTACCATTTCTACTCCCAAAATCACGGACTCGCACATCTGGAGGATTAATATCAAGTATGCAATGATAACGAGAAATAGTACGATGTTTTTTATCATTTGGTAGTCTGGGATTACAGTCTTTATGACGACCGATAATACAAATAGTTCTTTCTTGAAATATAAATTCTTTGCCGATCAGACTTCCTTGAATAATAGTCAGTTTGACTTGAGCAGACATAGGATAATTACAACTTTGATATTTTATGGATTGTTTATATTGATTATCTTATAAATTATCTTCTGTGAATACTCCCAAAATATGAGTAGAAAGTGATATTCTAGTATTTTTAAGAGTTATCAGGGATAAAATTTGCATATATAGCAATCCTATTTTAGTTGTTATATTTTCCAGGTAGTAGCGATTTCGTTTCCTGCGGAATGGTGCGCAAACCGAATGCTGTCGCTTTCCGCGTAATTAGGAGCATGACTTTAGGAAATCGCCACTACCAGAGTTAGGAGTCATAATTTTCAAGATTTTCAGCCCAGAAAAACTATTATAAAAACTATTACGACCTATTTAGGATTGCTATATTAGGTGTCAGCTCTTCCTGCGGAATACTGCGCAAACAGCAATAAAAATGAATAAAGCAAGTATTAATTTAACTTTTACTACATTTTTAACTCATTATTCAAAATCTCTCAATTGAATGGTTACTATTTTTTTAGATGCTAATTATACCATTTATCATGCCTTAATACTTTAGTTTTTTTCCTGATGGATAATTTGACTTTGATATTACCTGCTTATTTCCCAGAGTTACAGAAGAAGATTAAGATAGGACTTATTAATTTAATTATCTGCTTATTTACTCCAAGGAAAATTTATACTAAAATTCTTGTCAGAATAATTTTATGATGACAAATTTTTGTCCATAATTGGTTAAGAAAAAACTCTTAACTGTCCACCCTTATGCAGTAAGAAAATAATGCCCCCACAACTTGTGAAAGTTCTCAATGACAGATATCAAGCTGTTAAAAATGACGGAGAAGATGTAATTGCTGAACTAACTAAAAATCCTAAGACTTTACCTCCAAAATATTTTTATGATGATTATGGTTCGGAATTATTTGAACAAATCTGTGAGTTACCCGAATATTACCCTACCCGTACAGAAACTTCTATCTTAGAAAAATATGCTGATGAAATTGCTCAAATAACTGGTAGTAGGGAATTAGTAGAATTAGGTAGTGGCAGTTCTACTAAAACCCGCTTATTGTTAGATGCTTATCAAAAAATAGGTAATTCGTTTACATACATACCGACTGATGTGAGTGGAGGAATACTTAAAAATAGTGTATTAGAGCTACAAGAAAAATATCCAGATTTCTCTATCCAGGGATTACTTGGAACTTACGAAGAAACTTTAACTTACCTAGAGTCAAATCCTAAACCAACACGAACGATTTGTTTTTTAGGAAGTTCTGCTGGCAATTTTTCTCCACAAGAATTTGACAATTTCTTGACTAAAATCACTAGAAGTTTACAACCAGAAAATCATTTTTTACTAGGCATTGATTTAGACAAATCTAAAGAAATTTTAGAACCTGCTTATAACGACGATCAAGGAATTACGGCTGCTTTTAATTTGAATATGTTATCTCATTTGAATTGGCGTTTTCAAGGAAATTTTGACCTCGATTTATTCAGTCATCAAGCAATTTATAATCAAGCTGAAACTCAAATTGAAATGTATCTACATTGCCAAGAAAATGTGACATTTTCTTTAGAAAGTCTAGATTTAAAAGTTGATTTTCAGCCTGGGGAAAGTATTCTAACTGAAATTTCTCGCAAATTTGATCTAGGAATTTTGTCAACACAACTTGAGGGTAAAGGGTTGAAAGTTAAGAAAGTTTGGACAGACCCTAAAAAGTGGTTTGGATTAATTCTTTGTGAAGCTTAAATTAAAGGAATAAGCAAGAAGTATAGTAAGTATCTATAGCAATCCAAAATAAGTTGTAATGTTTGATGCTAGGGATTTGGTCTCCAAACCCAACCTATAGCAATTCTAAATTAAGTTCTAATACTCCTTCGTAGGGGTTTGGTCTCCAAACCCAAGCGAAAATAGGATTTGGAAACCAAACCCCTACATTGTTTTTGACAAATAATTTATGATTGCTATATTAAATAATATTTAATACCAATTAAAATTTTTCTCATTTCTCACAATATGAACCAGATAAAATCTACTACTCCACCAAAACTTGATAGTTCCCAAACTAATATTAACCTACGCCAAGAAATCCTTGAATATTTTAAAAATGCTTGGCAACTTGAAGATATTTTAATGAATAGTTTAGTGGGAGAAGAAACATTTTATTTTAATCCCGATCCTTTGAGAAATCCTCTAATTTTTTATCTCGGACATTCGGCAGTTTTCTACATCAATAAATTAATTCGTGTCGAATTATTAGAAAAACGTATTGACTCTAACTACGAAATTTTATTTGAATTGGGAGTAGATCCAGAAAAACCAGAGGAACTAGACCAAGCGATCGCCCACATCGACTGGCCTAAACTTGAAGATGTTTGGCAGTATCGAGAAAAAGTCTATCAAATTATTTTAGACCTAATTAAGAAAACTCCTCTAAATCTTCCTATTCATCAAAACCATTCTCTTTGGGCATTAATGATGAGTATTGAACATCAACGAATTCATATCGAAACATCTTCTATGTTGTTTCGGCAACTATCTGTAGAAAAACTAAAACATCCTAGTAATTGGGAATATGCTCCTACTAATAACCAGATAGTTAATAATGAAATGATTGAAGTTTCTGGAGGAGTGGTTAAACTAGGCAAACCAGAAGATTATCCTACTTTTGGTTGGGATATAGAATATGGCGATCGCCAAGTTGAAGTTGCACCTTTTGTTGCTAGTAAATATTTAATTACTAATGCCGAATTTTTAGAGTTTGTCAAGACTGGTGGTTACGAAAATCAAGATTATTGGACTCAAGAAAGTTTGCTTTGGAAAACTGAAAATAATATCAAACATCCTAAATTTTGGATACCTAAAAATGGTACATCTATATATAGATATCGAGCCATGTTTGATGAAATGGATTTACCTTTAGATTGGCCTGTAGAAGTTAATCATTATGAAGCAATGGCTTATTGTCGTTGGAGAGGTGAAAATACTCGGTTAATGACTGAAGGAGAGTATAATTTAGCAACTTATAGAAATGGAAAGGAAGTAGAGGCGGATAATTATAATCTGAATTTAAAATTTGGTTCTCCTTCTCCAGTTGGTTTATTAGAAACTGCAAAAAATGAATCGGGATTATATGATTTGCGGGGTAATGTTTGGGAATGGTTAAGTGATAAATTAAATCCTCTTTCAGGATTTAAAACTCATCAACTATATGAAGATTATTCAGCTCCATTTTTTGATAATAGACATAATATGATGTTAGGAGGATGTTGGATAACTAATGGTACAGAAGTATTAAAATATTATCGCAATTGGTTCCGTCCTAATGTTTATCAACACGCTGGTTTTAGAATAGCAAAAAATTATAATTAAATAAAATTGAAATGTATTAAAATAGTATAAAATAGGCTAAACTGAGGGTTTTATTTAAAAATGAAAAAGTTATTTAATTTTTTTCAAGAAATAGAATTTTATCTAAAAATTGCTATTAGTTGCACAATTTTTCAGCAGGTATTTTCTTTTTTACTAGAGAATACAAAAATGAATTTTATAACACAAGTTATATTGTACTGGAGCATCGGTTCTATCTCATTTTACCTTCTAGGCATTATTATTGAAAAAGTAATTAAGAGTAACGATACTTGGAGAGAGAAACTAACAATAAGAGTGAATAAAGTAAAAAAACAACCATTTCCTTCATTTACTCTAAAAGGAATTAAGTCCTAAAATGTAATAAAATGTGAGTAAGTTGTTAGATAGTTAAAAGTCAATCAATAGTATTTTATTCTGATTATGATGAAACCAAATCCAATTCCACCCCAACCCGGTCAAGAATCTGTATGGGATTATCCACGCCCACCTCGTTTAGAAGATACAGATAAATCTATTCGAGTTATCTTTAATAATGTAGTTTTGGCAGAAACAAATCAAGCCAAAAGAATGTTAGAAACGAGCCATCCTCCTTGTTATTATATTCCACCTGAAGATGTTAAGATAGAGTATTTAATTCCTAATCCTAGAAAAACTTTTTGTGAGTGGAAAGGTTACGCTTCTTATTTTGATGTTTCAGTAGGGGATAAATATGTAAATTATCCAGTTTGGCAATATTTGGAGCCAACTCCTAGTTTTCTCTCTATTGAAGGATATTACAGTTTCTATGCTAATTTAATGGATGCTTGTTATGTCAATGATGAGTTAGTAAAGCCTCAAGCTGGTAATCTTTACGGAGGATGGATTACTTCTGATATTGTCGGACCATTTAAAGGTGAGGCTGGTACAAGAGGTTGGTAAATAATGGATAATTGATAATTGATAATTGATAATTAATAATTAATAATTAATAATTATAGAT
>JBCDJM010000032.1:0-40486 GCA_038747755.1 Cyanobacteria bacterium P01_H01_bin.35 | reverse complement strand
CCTAAATGATTTATGAAAAGTAGCCATACATGAAAATTTTGGGAAAATCAAAGGTTTGACGATGTGTAACCAGCTCAAACAAACAGTCTCTTAGAGTATACCATTTCTAGCTTTTCACGAATGAAATAGGATTGCTATATAGCAATTCTAAATATTGGACTTTGGACAAAAAGAAAAGTTAGTTAGCGTAAATATTACGCTAACTAAATGAAGCAATATCTCTCCATCTCCAGTCAAATTAATCACTCTCAAATGGCTGGAATTAATAGTTATTGACTACTTCTAAGAAATTTTTTGTTGTGTTTGGAAATTTTTGTTCTCTTTTTTGATAACTTGATGACGGGTTCGTGGGGTTATTTTATACCCTTTAATCCGTCCAGAAGAATAACCTCGACGTTTGGGAGATGTAGTCATTGTACCCAAAGTCGAAATTATTCGATAAAAATCTCTTTGAACTAAACTGGGAGTGATTTTTCCTGATTTATTATTCCTCAAATACTGCTCCCAAGGACGAGGTAAAACAACAGCTAAATTCCTCGCAGCCCATAAATTTACATAAGCAATTAATGTTAATTTGAACCAATTTTCTTCATGTTCAACATCAGGGGTTGAATAAGCTGTCATTAATAATCTTTGTTTACCAAATCGGAACAGATGTTCTATGTCATAACGTTGCCGATAAGATTCATAGCAATCAATCAAACTTAACTCTTCACGGCGAGAACCAATGGCAATCAGCCACATGGGTTTCCATGTGGCTGATTACCGACTTCATCAGTAACAGTAATTCGTAGTAAAGTAAAAGGATGATGGTTCATTTTATAGTTCTGAGTTCCTCTCATTAACATCTGATTCCAACCAGAAATTGCCACCATCAATTGACGACCTTTTTTAGTCACAAAAATGGATTGACTAACCTGTTGTGGTTCATGCCAAGTATTCTCATCTTTGAGGTCAAACTTATCTCCGTACCAACGAGGATGTCCAGCATTTTTTTCCTCAAAAATCCCCAGGGAAAATTGACGGTAAAATACCCGATTGCTTCTGACTCGTGTCACGGTAATTAAGTTTTTTTGCTTGACTTGTTCACCGATAAAATTTCGTTGACTATAGAGACTGTCAGCCACTAAAACTGATAACTTTTTTTCCGATTCGGAAGCACTTTCAAAGATTCTTTCCAGTTGTTGATTGCCAATATTAATTGCTTTGTCTGAAGAAGGAATCCTTTCTCCTGATAAGGGAATAGCCCAAGGGATATTATCAGTTGTCAATTGCTCTGGTAAAGCACAGACAACTGAATAGCAATGGCCAATATTAATAGGTTTATTTCCTCTAATCGGATTCGGGTAATGGATAAAACTTTTATCAGCTAATGTGGCTGAAAATGGACGTGGATATGGAGTTGTGTCAATTCCAAATAAATTAAAATGTCGCGAAACTGGAGCCGGAATTGTTTCTGAGACAGCCTGTAATAAGTAGCTAACTTGTTGTGAATAATTATCCTCATTTGGCTTAGGTAAAAAATCTTGAATTCCTTTATATAAACTGTTATAATCTCGTCGAAATAAAGGATTTTCAGATAATTCTACTACCGAATTGGCGATTTTGTTTGATGACAGAGCATCTAGTAATTCTATGATAGTTTCTTTTCTGGCATTAAGTCCATGATAGAGATTTTCCCTCCAGGATAAGAACTCCTTGAGCAATTGACTGTTTTCTTGATTTTTCATTGTTGTTACTGAAAGATATAATACATCTAAATGTTAGTGTAAATTATACGCTAGTATTTTCCTTTCGTAACCACTCAGTATAATGTCTACACAAAAGTCCTATAAAACCACTCAATCAGCCACCCTCAGAGCCAAACAAATTCAGGGTTTAATTCGTAAGATGAAGCAGAAAATTAAGAAAATTGAACGAGAGGGAGAGGTGGCTCCTCGTGAAGTTCATATCATTCGTTATCAAGTCAATAGAAATCAGAAACTGTACTATTATTATAAATTACAATCTACCTCACCAATTTTTCCTATGGCGACTGATAGTCAGAAAAAAACTAAATATAAATATTTAGGAAAAGCCGGAAGTGAAGCTCATATTGATGCAGTAGAAAAAATGACTCGAAGAGATATTATTGATGAGTTAGAAAGGGTTGTTAATTCCCTTCAAGAAAGTTATTTGGATATCTGTTTTGGTGGAGAAACTGAACCAGACCCATCCTATGATCTTCAGGATGATAAATAATATGAGAAAAGAAGATAATTCCAGTATGAATTTTATTTCTAATACCATAAATCAGTGGTTAGCGTAAATATTACGCTAAATAATTTCTTTTTGTCCAAAGTCCAATAAATAGGGTTTGCTGATTAAATATAAAAGCATTGACATATAAAGATATTAGCCTTTTTAGGTCTGTAAAAAGTACAAGGTTTTTGTTCTAAGAAGCTCAAAAAGTGAGGATTTTGGGTTGCGCGAGGCAGAAAAATCAAGGGATAATTTTTCCGAGTACGTCCTCTAAAACTCCTGATTCCTCTTGACTCTATCACTACTCCCTACTCCCTACTCCCTACTCCCTACTCCCTGCCAAGCGCAAAAAGACTTTTTCAGCAGACCCTACTTATTGTGCTGATTAGGTTTTCTATGCAAAAAGTTTAAATAGGACTTGCTGATTAAATCTCAAAATTAAGTTTTCTACTTTTCTATTAGTCCTGTTTAATAATTATTCCACAGTGTGTAAACCTATTTCCTAGTTAATTGTTAATTTGATAAGTAAAAAAAATGTTTATGAAGAGATAATTTTAAAATTTCTATGTTAAGCAAATTATGAATAAATGTAAAGGCAGGGGTTTATTGACACTATTCTCAATTATTTTACGACTTTACTTAATTTGGAGCTTATGATACAATTTTTACAGTCACAGGATTGGTGTAATTAATTTATCGAAAAATCTGTTTAAACTATATTTAATTCGTACAATATTAAGTAATTTTAAATTTAATCTCTGCATGGAAAAAACAAATTTTCCAAAGACAACTTAACATATAGAAGCTCATAAATTGACAAAAACGTATATTTGTGAATATAGGATTTTGGTTAAGTTATGCACTTTGTTTTAGTAGATCATCAAGTTAGTTTTGAAGAACGAGCAATTATCGTTAATTAGGGTTTACTGAAAAAGTATAAGTCGTAGGAGTAGCATTCAGCACTCAGGAGTCAGGAGTCGTAGGGGTGAGTTCCTAAGGTCATGCTCCTAATTACGCGTTTGCGACAGTATTCGGAACGAAATCACCCGTACAGCAGGAATCGGGAATTTAGAGGAGGTAGGAGGAAGCATTATACCAATTCCCAAAACCATTGCTATACTTAGGCATTACTTCAGTTATTAAGTAATTAATACAGGGAAAATCACTTTTTTGCTTATAATAGCCCAGTTAATGTTTATTATTCTTATTTTACTCTTCCCCACACTCCCCACACTCCCCACACTTCCCCACATTTGGCAGATATAGCATTCATGCATGAGAAATGGTATGATCCCTTAATTTTTCTGCCATAGTCACCCTAAAATTCTAACTTTTTAAGCTTTTTAGACCAAAAACTTTGCACTTTTTCAAGACCTAAAAATGCTAAAACCTTTATCTGTAAATACTTTGGGATTTATTCAGCAGAGCAATAATTAGACATAATAATATCATGTCCGATGCCATCAGTATTGTATAGAGAATGTAAGGAGAAGGAAGAAGTAGTAAGATAAAGAAAAATCTTGCATAAGTATAGATATTTCCCCAACTTTTACACGCTCCGATACCAACAGACATGATATAAGTTAGCAACCTTTAGTCATCAAAACTAAAGATGACTTCTGCTGTGTAACTCATCAAGTTAGTTTTGAAGGATGAGCGATTCTTGTTAATTGGAGTTGCACATTCAAGAATGATAATAAATTTTCAACTGTACATATATTGAGGAAACAATTATCCAAAAATATCTATTTTCAGATTTCATCATTCCTAATTGTGCAACGCCCATTAATTAGCCATAATAAATCAGCAAGCTTTAGTAATCAAAACTAAAGGTGACTTCTGCTGTGCAGCCCAAAAATTTATTTCTTGGTGGGTGATAGCTGAATGCTTCAATTTCAATAAATATAGAAATCCTTGACAACTAATAATTTTGGCTTGAGCTGATAACTGATAACTTATAAGTACCTAAACAAAATTATTTACCTATTCTAATTATCTGCAATCTTTAGAAGGGAAAGAATTGAGCTTGTATAGATGTGTAATTAATTGTGTGTACCTGCTTATCTGAATCCTAATTAGGGTTTGCTGATTAAATATCAAAGTATTTATAGATAAAGCTTGTAGGCTTTTTAAGTGGTGAAAAAGTACCAGATTTTAGCCTGATCAGGCTAAAAAAGTGAGTATCTTGGGTTTGGTAGGGGCGCCCAAGTTAAGAGATAATTTTTCAAGCGTAAGTCTTCTAGAAGTCCTGATTCCTGTACGGGCGATTCGCTTGCTCGCCTCTACTCCCTACTCCTTACTCCCTACTCCCTGCCAAGTGCAAAAAGACTTTTTCAGCAAACCCTAATTATCTTTCAACTTTTCCACATAACCCCACAAACTATAATCACGAGCTAACCAACCATGAAAAAAAGCCATCTGACTAGCATCTTCCTGTACTCTTTTATAACGATAAATAATCCTTTCATTAATCATTTGCAGTGCAGTATTTCGATTATTACCTTCTGCTAATGCTTCTTTGGTTTTAGTATCAAATACACCTGTTTGTGGTAGTCCTAAAGCTTGTTGCAGAAAAGTTACTGAGTTATTAATACCAAAATTAACAGCAGTATCAAACATAACTACGGCAAGAGCGGGGTGCATAGTAGCTGACCTACTATTATCCCAATAACCTTGATAAATTTCCATCAATTCAGCATCAGACATTTGAGTAACATCTAATGGAGGTAAACCCCTTCGACGTCGATAGGCATTATATACACTTTGTAAAATTCCTTTATAAGTTCTACCACCTTTATCTGCTGGATGATTACTAAATCCACCTTCAAAATATAGGGTGAAAGATAGGGCAGTTTCAAATAATTTTTCTTCGTAGTTTTTTTCAGTTCTTGCTTGGGCTGGAATTTTATAACTAATATTAATGGGCATTCCTACTGCGAAAGTTAATGAAATAATTGCCAGAATTATTTGGGGTTTAAATTTGATTTTTAGTTGGGGTAAATTTGATTTTTTCCAAATCATTAGAATATTCCTTATTTATTAAGTCTGGTAGTCTGGTAGTGGTGAACTGACACACTTTAAATGTTCCATTAGAAAAAAAATGGTCAAATAAATTCAAAATTCAAAGTTATTAATTCACTCATTATAACCTCTGCCTGTTTACTGCGCATGAGCAGGAAAGTCGGAGGCTTGAAATAAGGAAAATATTTTTGATTTTTTCGTTCTGAAGAATGAGAAAAAGAATCCTTAATTAAACAATTATTGAAATTCACTTAGAACCAAAATTTTTGAACTTTTAATGCGTGAATTTTGAATTCAAAAAATGGTCATACTTTACCACAACAAGAATTATACGAAAAAAGGGCTTTGCACAGTTTTAGCTATGTCAGTCTAATACTTTTGCGTGTGGAGCAATAATAGATTCATTTTGTGAAGCACTCCGCCAGAGGAGATGATTAGTGGAAATTTGCGACTATTGCGTAGGTCACAATAATCAATTCATTTTGTGAAGCACTCCGCCAGAGGAGATGATTAGTGGAAATTTGCGACTATTGCGTAGGTCACAATAATAGATTCATTTTGTGAAGCACTCCGCCAGAGGAGATGGAGAGTGAAAATTTTTGACTACTGCGTAGGTCACAATAATAGATTCATTTTCTGAAGCACTCCGCCAGAGGAGATGATGAGTGAAAATTTCCGATTATTGCGTCACGAGCAATAATAGATTTATTTTCTGAAGCACCCGTCAGAGGAGATGGAGAGTGAAAATTTCCGACTATTGCGTAGGTCACAATAATCAATTCATTGTCTGAAGCACTCCGCCAGAGGAGATGGAGAGTGAAAATTTCCGACTATTGCGTAGGTCACAATAGATTCATTGTCTGAAGCACCCGTCAGAGGAGATGATGAGTGGAAATTTGCGACTATTGCGTAGGTCACAATAATCAATTCATTTTCTGAAGCACTCGCCAGAGGAGATGATGAGTGGAAATTTGCGACTATTGCCTAGGTCACAATAATCAATTCATTTTCTGAAGCACTCCGCCAGAGAAGATGATTAGTGAAATTTTCCGACTATTAAGCTTTAATTAGCACTGATAACTGATAACTGATGACTGAAATGAATACTTCCTCCAGTTCCTCTAGCTCACCAACTCCAAATTTTGAGACTTTGACACAACAGGCCGAACTTTACTACGCTCAAGGACAATTATCAGAAGCGATCGCTTGTTGTCGTGAAGCTTTAAATTTACAACCTAATTGGCCTCCTACTTACGTCACCCTAGCAAATATTCTTCAGGCCCAAGGTAAAATCTCTGAAGCAATTAGTCTCTATTATCGGGCCATAGAGTTTAATCCTGATTTATCCCAGGCTCATGTTAATTTGGGCAGTATGTTTTATCGTCAGGGAAAACTGGAAGAGGCGATCGCTTGTTACCGTAAAGCTATTCAATTACAACCAGAGATGGCTGTTGCTTATTGGAATTTGGCCCAGGTTTGGCAAAAGATGGGCAAGTCAGATGAAGCGATCGCCTCTCAGCAAAAGGCATTAGAATTAAATCCTAGTTTGGGTGGGGTAGAGTTTAATTTAAGCCAAGGATATAGGTTAGCTGAAGAGGGTAAATTAGATGAAGCTATTGCTGTTTGGCAGGCAGCTATTAAACTTAAGCCAGACTTAGCAGAAGCTTATGTTCAAATTGGAATTATTTTGAGAAATCAAGGTAAATTTTCTGAAGCTATTCAACATCTGAAAAAGGCTATTGAAATTCAACCTGACTATGCTACAGCTCATCAACATTTATGTGGCATTTTGAGGAATGGTAATAATTATAAAGTTGCTAGGGAAGCGGTTAATAAATATAGTCAAGAATGTAGGGAAGCCGATCCGATTATGAGTGCTATATATATGATTAGCACTTATCAAGTATCTGGCTTAAATGAAATTGCTAAAGATAGATTTTTTGAGTTGGAGGCTAAACTTAGGGAAGATATAAATATTGTCAAAAAATCAGTGGAGCTAAAATCTTTATATGGAAATTTTTTATTCAGCGTTCCTTATTTAAGAGACAATATTGAAGCTAACTCTCATCTCTACAAATTAGTATCTAAAGCTTATACTCAACTAAGTTTGAAATCTAAGTCTAATCATCAGCAAAAATTTGCAAATTTTGAGTTTAGTCAAAGTCGTAAATTAAAAATTGGGTTTATATCTAGTCACTTTTGTAGACATTCTGTAGGTTGGTGCAGTCTTGATATAATTCGGGAGTTAGGAAAGCTCAAGACAGAAACATATTTATACTCAACGGAACGTTTAAAAGTAGACGACAAAACTCAGAAATTTAGTCAAGCTGCTACTAAACTATATGTACCGAAAAAATATCCTCAAGGAATAGCTGATGTAAGAGAAATTATTGGTGAAATGCAGCAAGACAAAGTAGATATATTAATAGATTTAGATTCTCTGAGTTTACCAATTAATACAGAGATTTTGTCTTATCAACCAGCACCTATTTGTATATCTTGGTTAGGGTTTGATGCTCCTTACATATCTTCAAATAATTATTTTCTCTGCGACTCGCACACTCACCCCCAAGATAGAGATAAATACTATGTAGAAAAATTGATGAGAATGCCAGATTCATTTGTGGCAGTTTCTGGCTTTGAAAGAATAGAAAAAAGTCAAGCTAATTTAAGAAAATCCCAAAGAATAGGTTTAGATCAAATAGTTTATCTCTGTTTAGCACCAGGCAGAAAATTTAACCGAGATTTAGTTAAAGCACAAGTTGCTATTTTGAAACAAGTGCCTAATAGTATTTTAATTCATAAAGGATTAGGAGATGTAGAAGTATTTCAAGCTGCTTATCATCAAGTTTGTAAAACTGAGGAAGTTAGTATTCATCGGATTAAATTTATCGATAGATTTTCTACAGAAGAAGAACATAGAAATATTTACTCTTTATCAGATATTTTGCTTGATTCTTATCCTTATAATGGTGGTACTCATACTTTAGAAGCTTTGTGGTTTAACTTGCCAGTTGTTACCCATGTCGGAGAACAATTTTTATCTAGAATGGGTTATTCTTTTTTACAAAGTCTAGATATTAAGTTAGGTGTGTCATGGTCATGGGAAGAATATATTGATTGGGGTGTGAAATTAGGTCAAAATTCTAACTTACGGCAGGAATATATTGATAGGTTAGTTAAGTCTAAGGACTCGGCAAATTTAGCACCTTTGTGGAACTCTAAAAAATTTGCTCAAGATATTTATAGTATGATGGTAAAATTACTAAGTCAGGATTCAGCTATCAGGAATTAGCACTCACTAATAAAAAGAAAATAAAAATTTGGTAAGTTATTATAGCTTTTCTCAAATTAGTAAAATAAAAAAATTTGGATTTGAGAGAATAGGCAAAAGAGAAAATACTGCATCTCATTAAGATGAGACCTCCTACCAATTTCATCAAATGTTACTACATTAAGTTTGTTGCTAGGTAGTAAGTTTGAGAAGGGGTGCAAATATCTTTGGTATCTAGAAAAAATTAATTACCTAATTTTATTGTGTGTGATTTTTACAATATAGGCTTTTCAACCTTACACTATCTTTGATTACAGCAGTTTTGGAATTAATGAGGTACAAAATTTTAGAACTTTAGGGAATAGAGAATAGGGAATATAAATTAGTATTAAACTGTACCTCGTCATCCTAAAACTTCCTGTAATTTTCCAGAACTACTTAATATTTTTCCTAGTTTTCCAGACTATTTTACTTGAGACATATTTTATGAATTTACTATAATATTATTTTAGCAAATTTGCTTTTACTAAAAAGTTATATTGGGATGCATCTCACATTTGCCAAAATACTTTTTTCCTATTCCCTATCCCCTGTTCCCTGTTCCCTGTTAAGTGTTCCCTAAAAGTGATAAATTTTTGGCTTTATTCACGCATTGAGATACATCCTTATATTGAGAGTAATTTTTGTTTGAAAATAAACAATTAACCAGGAATAATAGACGACTTTAGCTATCAATCGTATGTTTTAAAGTCAAAAAATGTATATTTGTCAGCAAGTTTTAGGTAAATATTCAGCTATCTTTCACTCAGCTATGCTGCTTTTTAATGTAATGATATAGCTCAATAGAGCTATTAACGTTAACTGATAAACTTTTACCCATACTTTTAATTCTTGCAAACTGAGGGCTGAATTCTTACTTTTAAAGCTGCTATTGATATTGGCAAATTTTACTCAAAAAATGTCTACAAAAAAACACTTATTATGCCTTAATATAAAGTGTTAGATTTATAAGTAGTATAAAAATTTATTTCAATCATTTAAGTATTATTAAAACCTATAAATCAGAAAGAATCATAGACATTTCTAGAATACCTAACTGATTATCTATCCTAAGTTTTGTTTTTTCAGACAACTTTTACTAATGAATCAACTCAAAATAAAGTGAAAATACCTATATTTTATCCCCAGAGCAAACTAATTAGATTATGGGAAGTATTAATTGTATCTATTACCATTTATAATGCCTTTATAGTAGTATTCAGAATTGCTTTTCTAGAAAGATTTGATGGCATCTGGATTTTATTAGATTTAATCGGAGATAGTATTCTGATCGCTGATATATTTCTTCGATTTCGTCTTGCTTACTTTGAGCGTGGAGAATATATTGAAGACCCAAAAAGGATAGCTCAACATTATCGTGCTGGACTTTTCCTCAGACATTTAATAGTGAGTTTTCCTGGAGATTTAATCGCAAGAATTTTATTGCCAGATTCCCTGTCAAATCTACTATTTATTATTGCCTTGTTGAGACTACCTCGTTTATTACGCTTACCTCAATTTTATCGAATTTTTAACAAGTGGGAAACTAATATTCATATTAATCCTACCTTGATGAGAATGTTTAAATTAGTAATAGTAATTATTTTAATTACTCATTGGGTAGCTTGTATCTGGTTTATGATTGGTAGTTGGGAATCTACTACCGGAAATTCTTGGTTAAATTCTAAATCATTAGAATCAGCAAGTAGAAGAACCCAATATATCAATTCTCTTTATTGGGCTATTACAACTCTTACTACTGTTGGATATGGAGATATAACTCCCAGTACTGAAGTTGAAATAATATTTACCCTAATAGTTATGTTTTTAGGGATATCTATGTATGCTTATATTGTTGGTAATGTATCTTCATTAATTTCTAACTTAGATGCTGCTAAAGCTAGATATAGAGAAAAGTTAGGGCAAATTCAAACTTATATGCGAGATAATAAAATTACTCCCAAATTACAACAAAAAATCAGAGACTACTATCAATATAGATGGCTAGAAAATCAAGATATTAGGGATTATCATATACTAGACGAATTACCAGATCCTTTAAGGATGAGATTAGCACTAGAACTACACAAAGAAGTGATTGAGAAAGTTCCAATTTTTCAAAGTGCAACCCCCAATTTTTTAGGGGAAATAGTAATGGCATTAAAACCAGAAATACTGCCACCTGATGAATATATAATTCGTGAAGGTAAATGGGGCTATGAAATGTACTTTATTAGGCGTGGATCGGTGAAAGCTTTTTCAGAAAAAACTGGTGATACATATAGAATTATGGAACCAGGTACATTCTTTGGAGAAATTGCCCTTTTATATGAAAAAAGACGTACTGCATCTGTTAAAACATTAACTTACTGTGAGTTATTTGTCCTAAAGAAAGATGACTTTAAAAAAGTATTAGACCATTATCCAGACTTTGCAAAGCATGTTCAGAAAATAGCAGAAGAACGTTATGGAACTGAAAATAAAAAATAGATATCAAAGGATAATATTAAATCCCCTAGCTAAGAGGAATTGATTGCTTGATAAGTCCCTCAATGCCAACAAGTAATTTATCTTGATAAAAGATGACTTTAAAAAAGTATTATAAAATTCTTGATGTCTGAAATTTTATGCTAAAAAAAATAACGACATAAGCTGATGAAAAGTCAAATTAATGAATAACTATGCAATTATCAAAAACACCAACAATTAAATATATAAAACAACCTACCTCCCAAGCTTGGATAGAACAAGCGATCGCCAATTTAGACATTATATTATTAGACCATTCCCACTGTGAACGAAAGGCAGCAGGAGTAGCTTTAAATTTAATGTTTCGCTATCCTTCTAATGTTAAAATGATCAAAATGTTAACAGCTATTGCCCGTGAAGAACTAGAACATTTTGAACAAGTCAACCAGTGGTTAGAACGTCGTAATATTCCATTAGCTCCCCTAAATTCTCCTCCTTATGGAGCAGCTTTAAATAGTCAAGTTCGGCGGAATGAACCAGAAAGAATGTTAGATTTATTATTAGTTTACTGTTTAATTGAAGCTCGTAGTCACGAACGTTTGGGTTTACTAGCTGATTATTGTCTAGAACCAGAATTAGCAAAATTTTATCGTAGTTTAATGGCATCTGAAGCCAGGCATTATGGAGTATATTGGATTTTAGCTACAACTTATTTTGAACAGAATATTGTGGAGAAAAGATTAGAAGAATTAGCAATATTTGAAAGTGAGATTCTGAGTAATTTACATCCAGAACCTCGGATTCATAGTTAATGGATAATGGATAACTGATAACTGATAACTGATAACTGTATTCCCTACTCCCTAAAAATAAAAAAATATTATCGTGAATGTTTAATTAGAAATTGGCAACCAAATGACCATCAAATAGCAATTGATAATGGATAACTGATAACTGATAACTGTATTCCCTATTCCCTAAAATGAAAAAATATTATCGTGAATGTTTAATTAGAAATTGGCAACCAAATGACCGTCAAATAGCAGCAAATATTATTGGTTATGTTCTTACAGAATATAATCTAAACTGGGAACCTGAAGGAGCAGATCAAGATGTCTTAGAAGTAGAAAAATTCTATCAAAATATAGGAGGAGAATTTTGGGTAATAGAAAAACAAGAAAAAATAGTAGGAACTGCTGCATATTATCCAATTGAACGAGGTAATAAAGCAGTCGAAATTAGAAAAATGTACTTATTACCAGAAATTAGAGGTCAAGGTTTAGGAAAATTCTTATTAAAAGAATTAGAAAAAAGAATTGCTGAATCTCAATTTCAAGAAATTTGGATAGAAACAGCAACAGTCTTGCAAGAAGCTATTAAATTATATGAAAGTAATGGTTATCAACTAACAACTGGTGTCGAAACAAAACGTTGCGATCGTATTTATAAAAAAGTTTTGTGTCCTATAGTAGTAGACTAAAACAACTCACTGTGGTAATGTTATATATTCTTTAGATATTTCCTAGTTCCTGCTCCCTATTCCCTCCTCTCTATTCCCTACTCCCTACTCCCTACTCCCTAGATAACTAAAACAACTCACTGTGGTATAGTAAAATTTTTTATTCTCTATTTCCTATTAGACATCTCCCATAATAAAAAATACAATCAATTATCCGACTTTCTACTCCCTACTCCCTACTCCCTACTCCCTACTCCCTACTCCCTACTCCCTACTCCCTACTCCCTACTCCCTACTCCCTAAATTATGTATTTACGTTATCTAATACCTTTTTTTGATCCCAAAGTCCAAACATGGGCAATAGAAGCTAGATTATTACGATGGTTAACATTTCTCTGGTTATGTATAGGTCTAGTAGTATTATTTTCCGCTTCTTATGCAAGTGCTGCAACAGAATATGGAGATGGCCTCTACTTCTTTAAACGTCAGTTAGTATGGGTTTTAGTAGGGATGGTAGGATTCAATGTAGTTGTTTATACCCCCTTGTCTGGAATATTGCAAAGTGCCAAAGTAGGTTTAATTCTGATACTTACTTTATTATTGATTACATTGATACCAGGAGTAGGAACCACTATTAATGGAGCAACTCGCTGGATATCTTTAGGCCCAGTCATTATTCAACCCTCTGAACTAATGAAACCTTTCCTAGTGCTACAAGCAGCTTATTTGTTTAGTAAATGGAATCGCGTGAGTTGGTTAGTTAGAATAACTTGGTTATTTATTTTTTCTTTGGTACTAGGATCTATTCTCCTGCAACCAAACTTGAGTACCACAGCTTTATGTGGTATAATTATTTGGTTTATTGCCTTTGCTGCTGGACTACCTTACTTTTATCTTGGAGGTATTGCTTTAGCTGGATTTCTTTTGGCTACAATTAGTGTCAGTATTAATGATTATCAAAGGAGACGAATTTTTTCTTTTACAAATCCTTGGGCAGATCCAATGGGTGATGGTTATCAGTTGGTTCAAAGTTTACTAGCAGTTGGTTCTGGAGATATTTGGGGACGTGGTTTTGGACTATCTCAACAAAAGTTACATTTTCTCCCTATTCCCTATAGCGACTTTATATTTTCTGTTTATGCTGAAGAATTTGGTTTTGTAGGTGCCTTAGTATTATTTCTCTTATTAGCTGTCTACAGTATTTTGGCTTTGAAAGTTGCATTTAGAGCTAGACTCATGGAACATCAACTTATAGCCATTGGAGTTATGATAGCCTTAGTAGGACAGTCTTTACTAAATATAGGTGTTGCTACTGGGGCACTACCAACTACAGGTTTACCATTACCACTATTTAGTTATGGTGGTAGTTCAATGATTGGTAGTTTGCTTTTAGCTGGATTATTAGTTCGGGTTGCTAGAGAAGAAAATCAGGCAGAAATTTTAATATTAAAAGAACGCCGTAAACGACGGCGAGGCTATGTGCAATTAGGGAGTAGGGAGTAGGGAATAGGGAGCAGAGAGAAATAATTGATAATTTATCAATCAGAATTGATTTGATTTTTAATTTTTGGAGAGGTCTAATAAATTTTTTCTATTCTGCACAAAACTGTAGTTAAGGTTTCCCAAAGGGATTTACAACTTAATAAAGTACCAATTATTAGAACAAAAAAAAAGCCTGTGCCTGTCCGAAACGAGGCGGTGATATTAGACTCAACCTCAATTGGAAAGAGTCAACCTAGCCAAAGCAATCTCTGCTATATAAACTAGCTGGTAGTCTATTTTGTTGCTAGTCCCAAACTAAAAGTTCCCCCATTGTCACCTAAGCGCAACCTCAGGAGTTAGTCAACTTCAGTAATTTAGTTTTTCTCAAATCCAAATAAATCTGATGATTTAGCAAAAGTCTCATTTCTCAAAATTAGATGACGATCTTTATCTATACTCAGCCACCCCTGCTGTTTTAATTTTCCTAATAGTCTGGTGACAGTTACTCGCGTTGTACCAATTGCAGCAGCAATATCTTGATGAGTCAAGCGAATATTTAACCGAGTACCATCACCCACACATTGACCAAATTCTTGCTTTAACAAAAATAATAATTGATGTAGGCGATCTTCTACTCGTCGTTGTCCGGCGATCGCTAACAAAGCTTCTGTTTGCCGAAACCGTCTTCCTAACTGAGGCAACAACTCTTGAGTTAGTTTTGGAGAAGCTTCTATTTCGATCATTGTGTAGCACATTAAACAAACATCTGACAAAGCAGTTGCCCGATAAGTGTGCAAATAGGAAAAACAACTGCCAAAGCACATAGAAGGCCCTGCCCAACCCAAAAGACCTTCTTCACCCACTGGATAAAGGGTACTGAGTCGCACTAAACCCTGACAAATTTGCCAAATACTTTGCGACATTAAAGGTATTGTTTCTCCTTTATGATAAAAGTGTAGATGACGTTCACTGCCTGCATTGTCATTATACTGATTAGTTTCTATAATTGCTCTTGAAGTTGGAGCCATGTTTAAATATTTTCACTCAACACAATACTATTTTCTAATACACAGTATTGAGCTTATCTTAGTAAGGTAAAAATTAGGTAATTAAAAGATTAGTAATAGGTTAAGCTTTTTGAAGTCAGAATTCAGAAGTCAGAAGTCAGAAGTAAAAATTAGTGGCGAGTTTTCATCTCCCACTAATTTTAATTCGCTCAAATGAAATTTATAACATGAGTATTATACTTGAACTTCTCCCATGTAATGAATGCTCGGCCAAGCAAATATAAAGATAATGAAAGTGCTATTACAGTTTACTACGAAAGACTTAACTAGCATTTGAGTATCTTCTAGATAAGTATCTTGTTGGGTGCGTTATCAGTTGCTAGAGCTACAAAAAGTTAGTATTTTGGGTTGTCCTGCATTGTAATGGTGAAGATATATATTTTTAAATTTCTTCCCACACTCCCCACACTTCCCACACTCCCCACAATTCCCACACTTCCCACACTCCCCACACTCCCCAGCCCTAATCCAAACTTATGCCACGGGCCGCAATAATTCTGAGCGGAAATTTTGTCGAACTTGAATATTAAGATACCGTCTTTGCAAAACTTGCCATTTCCGCAACGCTTGCTCTCGACTTTGTTTTAATTGCTTTGCCAAGTTGGGAAGAACTTTATCAATGTTAGATTGCAAAATATTTTCCAGAAATTCTCTTAAAACTGCACTATCTTGAATGTCGCCAAGATATTCTTGGAGTTCTTTCATATCTTTTAAATAAGCTTCATAAGTTGCACCATAAAATTCAGTAAACAAACTCATCTGGTAACGAACTCGCTTAACTTCTTTGCGCAAACTATGTAGGTTTTCCTCCTCAGTCTCACTAATACCTATAGAATAATTATCATTCTTAATTTTCACGACTTGATATTTGGAATTAGTTTTTTGTAGTAAGAAATCCTGATTATCGGTTGTTTCTAAATCTTCTTTTTCTACCCCGACTAACCAACCAGGATGAAGAAATAATTGACTAATTTCTGGTAATAATAAATCTGGTAATACTTCTTGAATTGGTAGTAGAGAAATATCTGTATAAATTGGATTATCTAGCCATTCTTGCAATTTCTCCTTTAACATTAGATAACTTTGATGTCCCAGGATTTTGCGTACTTTCTTAAAGGCGTGATGACGCTGTTTTCGCAACTTTTGCAAAGCTTTATCTAGTTCTGCTTGTTCTGGAGGAGGTAGATTTGGTTTGTAGCGATTTTCTAGAGCTTCTAAAAGCACGTCTAAATCCCTTAAACCCCCTAAAGAACGAGCTATTTTACCAATGTTTCGATCTTGAGCAGCTTTCGGCAAAGTTACAACAGGTCGAAAACCTTGAGCAGCAGACCGTAAACGACGCATACCTACCCGCATTTGATGCAGTTCCTCTGGATCTTGGTCTTTGAGTACCTCTGGTTCATGTTTCAGAGTTTTCTGAAAATGCTTTTCAAAGGCTAAGGATGCCCAGTCTCCAAGGCTATTGACTTTCGGTAATACTTGTGTTGTCATAGTTAATTGTCACCGTAACTCAACTTTGGCAGTCATGCTTACAACATTCTGCAAAACTGCTATTATAACACTTTTTATTAATAAGTAATATTATGTCCGGATAATTAGTGATAAAAAAAGTTTTTGTTTGTAGTTGGGCTTTAGCCCGAACTGTAGATAGGGCTGAGAGCTATACTACGAGCTTTAATTATAACTATTCAACCGGACATGATATAACAACTTTTTTAGGGAAATTAATGAAATAATAATTAATGATCAAAAAGTTTTTGTTTGTAGTATTGCTTTAGTTCTAAAAACATCTATTATTCGGGCTGAAGCCCTACTACAAGCTTTAATTATAACTATTAATAAGACATAATATAATCCTATTCATTATTGACTAGATTGGGTCTTTTGTGAAAATATTACTTTTGTAATATCAGTGGAAAAATTATCTATGGTGACAAAAGAAGAAAGCGATCGCCTCTTGACTTTTTGGAACGATACTGCTATGGAGTATCCCCAGGACAAGTGTATCTACCAGTTATTTGAACAACAGGTAGAAAGGACCCCGAACTTGGTAGCGGTAGTGTTTGAGGAAAAACAGCTAACCTACCAGGAATTGAACGGTAAAGTTAATCAACTCGCCCGGTACTTGCAAGATTTGGGTGTAGGGCCAGAAGTGCTAGTGGGTCTTTGTATCGATCGCTCGTTGGACATGATTATCGCCATGTTGGGAATCCTGAAAGCGGGTGGCGCTTATGTTCCTTTAGATCCAGCTTATCCGAGAGAACGTTTAGCTTTTATGGTGGAAGATGCGGGTTTGTCAATTATAGTTACTGAAGAAAAATTGGCGGCAAATTTGCTGGAGTTGACAACGCTGGCAACATCTTGTCGGATAGTTAACTTAGACAACGATCGGGAAAAGATATCGAAACAGAGTTCTGAAAATCTAGACAGTAAGCTAAGTTCTGAAAATTTAGCATACATTATCTATACGTCGGGTTCCACTGGAAAGCCTAAAGGAGTGCAAATTGCTCACAAGTCTGTAGTGAATTGCTTATACCACTCAGCCATAACTTTTGAGGTTACAGATCGGGATGTACTTGTAGCAGTTGCGAGTATATCTTTTGATATGGCAGTTTTTGAAATTTATTTGCCATTAATGAGCGGTGCTAGGCTAGTGCTAGCAAGTCAGGCAACGGCTAGAAGCGGAAAGATGCTAGCAGATATTCTAAAGTGCGAGGAAGCAACCTTAATGCTGAGTACCCCCTCGGCTTGGCAAATTTTGCTAGATGCAGGATGGGAGTGCAACCAGGATTTTCAAATTTTATGTGGCGGAGAAAGTCTATCACAGAAGCTAGCAACTCAGCTCCTAGAAAAGACCAAGAATCTGTGGAATCTATACGGACCTACAGAAGCAACGATGTATGTGAGTGCTTGCCAGCTATATCCGGGTATAGTCAGCATAGGAAAGTCAATTAGTAATACTCAAATATATCTGGTGACAGAATCAGGTCAGCAAGCATCAGTAGGGGAAATTGGGGAAATCCAGATAGGAGGGGTAGGTTTAGCACGAGGCTATCTAAACCGTCCTGAACTGACTCAAGAGAAATTCGTTCCTAATCCGTTTAGCCAAAACCCAGGCGATCGCCTCTACAAAACGGGGGACTTAGCTCGTTACCTACCAGACGGTAACATTGAGTACAGAGGTAGGCTCGACGAGCAGGTAAAAATTCGCGGATTTAGGATTGAAACCGGAGAAATTGAGGCGGTACTAAGCCTACACCCCACGATCAAGCAAGCAGCAATTGTGGCACGAGAAGATCGAGCTAAGAATAAACGGCTAGTAGCCTATATTGTGTCTCATTCACCTAAAGAATCAAATAAAAACGCCGATACTGAAAAAGTTGCGCAATGGGAAAAACTATCTGATGAAGCTTACAAAAAGCCGAAAGAAAATGGGGACGTGACATTCCATGTTGGTGGTTGGAATGATAGCTATACAGGTAAAGAACTGCCAATAACAGAGGTTCGTGAGTGGGTTGACTATACAGTAAAGCGGATTCTCTCGTTGAGACCTAACCGAGTGTTAGAAATAGGTTGCGGTACGGGAATGCTGCTGTTTAAAATAGCACCCCACTGTTCTCTTTATTACGGCACAGATATTTCCAAAGAAGCAATCTGTTACATTGAGCGACAATTGAAAAAGAATTTTCCGATCGCATCAGTAAAACTTAACAAGATATCAGCAGATGCTGTAGAAAAAATAGACGAACTACAGGTGGAAAGATTCGATCTGGTGGTAATTAACGGAGTGGTATCGCTATTTCCCAGCATGGACTACTTAGTTGATGTACTAGAAAAAGCTACGAGTTTAGTCGGATCGACTGGGATGATTTTTGTTGGGGACGTGCTGAGTTTGCCTTTGTTGGAAACATTTCATACGTCGGTGCAGTTGCATCAAGCTGCTGCTTCCCTTTCGAGTGCTGAATTACAGCAACGAATAGCCTCGCGTCTTGCTAGAGAACAACGACTAATTATTGACCCTGAATTTTTTATTGCCCTGAAAGCGCATTTACCCCAAATTAGTCATGTAGAAATTCAACTCAAGCGCGGGCGTTATCAAAATGAATTGACTCGCTTCCGTTACGATGTCGTTTTGCATATAGGGAAAAAAGTCTCGACTCTGACAACTTCCCCTGTATTTCTTAACTGGCAGGAAAATCCCCCCCTAACTCCCCCTTTGCAGGAAAATCCCCCCCTAACCCCCCCTTTGAAAGGGGGGGGATTGACTATAGATGCAGTTTGCCAAAAATTGGTAGAAACTTCCCCAGAAATACTGGTTGTTACCAGCATTCCCAACGCTCGAATTTGTGCAGATGTGCAAGCAATGACATTGTTAGCAAGTTCAAATTGTCCTGAAACTGTAGGGGAACTGCGACAACAGATTACTCAAAATGGTATTGAACCGGAAGAATGGTGGGAATATCAAGACAAGATTCCTTATCGGATAAATATTACCTGGTCTGGCAATGGTGCTGATGGTTACTACGATGTAATATTCGTGCGGAATGATACCAATATTATTGCAGACAGCACTATGGTGTTGCTCAACCAAGAAATGGATCTTTCACTCCCCACACATCCCACACATCCCACACATCCCACACCCCCCACACTCCCTACACCTGCCACACATCCCGCACATCCCACACATCCCACACATCCCACACTCCCCACACCCCCCACACTTAAACCTTGGAGTGCGTATGCTAATCAACCATACACCGGAACTAAACATAGTCAATTAATTCCTCAGTTGCGTAGTTTCTTGCAAGGAAAATTACCAGATTATATGATGCCATCAGCATTTGTGGTTCTGGATGCACTCCCCCTAACACCAAGTGGGAAAGTAGATCGACGCGCCCTACCTGCTCCAGATAAATCACGTCCAGTTCTGGATGTGGAATTGGTTGCACCCCGAAATCCCACAGAAGAAATCCTCGTAGGAATATGGTCAGAAGTTCTCAGTCTCAACGAACTTGGAGTATTAGATAATTTCTTTATGTTAGGAGGAGACTCCATTGGTGCAACTCAAATGATTTCACGAGTGCGCGATACTTTCCAGATAGAACTGTCGCTACATCAGTTGTTTGAATCTCCAACAGTGGCAGAATTTGCCGATCTTATTTTAGGAGCGACTCGCAAACAATTAGCTCCTATACAAGTTGTGCCACGAGATGGAGAGTTACCTTTATCTTTTGCCGAGCAACGACTGTGGTTTTTAGATCAATTGCAGGAAGGAAGTACAGTTTATAGCGGGCAAGAAGCGTTGCGTTTATTGGGGTCGTTGTCTGTCGAAGCATTAGAAAAAGCAGTACAAGAAATTGTTCGCCGTCACGAAAGTTTGCGGACGAATTATCAGGCGATCGATGGTTCTCCTGTGCGAGTTATTCACCCCGAACTGGATTTGAAAATGGGTGTTGTTGACTTACAGCAGTTGCCACCAGAGGAAAAACTAAAAGAAGTGCAGCGCTTGGGTGAGGTAGAAATTCAGCAACCATTTGATTTGGCAAGCGATCGCTTAGTCCGAGTTACTTTATTGCAATTAGCAGTCGATGATTATGTGCTGTTGCTAACGATGCACCATATTATTACTGATGGTTGGTCAACTGGTGTATTTAGCCATGAATTAGAAGTGCTTTATGGAGCTTATGTTCAAGGGAAACCCTCTCCGTTACCCCCACTGCCAATTCAATACGCCGACTTTGCTTGCTGGCAGCGACAACACGCCACTGCTGAAACACTAGCACCTCAACTAAATTACTGGAAACAACAGTTAGCAGGAGCGCCACCTTTATTAGAGTTACCTACAGATTATCCTCGGAAAACGGTGCAGACTGCTCTTGGGGGTAAAGAGTTTTTTGAGCTTGGAGTCGAATTCACAAAACAGCTCAAGGATTTGAGTCAAGAATTAGGAGTGACTCTGTTTATGATCCTATTTGCTGCCTTTAGTACCTTACTGTATCGTTATTCTGGTCAAGAAGATATACTTGTTGGTACACCCATCGCCAACCGCAACCGCAGTGAAATAGAAGGATTAATCGGCTTTTTTGTCAATACCTTAGTCTTGCGAACCCAATTTGAAGATAATCCTAGTTTCATAGAATTGTTGCATCAGATACGACAGACTTCTTTGGATGCTTACGCTCATCAGGATTTACCCTTTGAGCAATTAGTAGAAACTTTAAAACCAGAACGCAGTTTGAGTTACACGCCCATATTTCAGGTAATATTCGCCTTGCAAAATGCACCGATGAAACCTTTGGAATTACCGGAAGTGAGTTTTAATTGGTTGCAGATGGAAAGTGCTAAAGCCAAATTCGATCTAACTTTGTCAATGGAGGAAACAGAAAAAGGATTAATTGGATATTGGGAATATAATCGGGATTTATTTGAACCAGCAACTATTCGTCGAGCGATCAGACATTTTAAAACTTTGCTCGAAGCGATCGCTACTAATCCAAAAACACGAATTAGCGAACTCCCCTTGTTGACAGAAGTAGAACGCCATAAATTATTAGTAGAGTGGAATGACACCAAAACGACATATTTTCAAAATCAGTGCATTCATCAACTATTTGAAGAACAGGTAGAACGGACTCCCGATGCAGTGGCAGTAGTTTTTGAAGGCGAACAACTCACTTATCGCGAATTGAATGCGAAAGCAAATCAACTGGCGCGGTATTTGCAAAACTTGGGAGTCAAACCGGAAGTTTTGGTAGGTATTTGTGTAGAGCTATCGCTGGAAATGATCGTGGGATTGTTAGGTATTCTCAAAGCAGGTGGTGCTTATGTGCCATTAGACCCGAATTCTCCTCCAGAGAGATTGGCATATCAAATGTTGGATTCCCAAGTATCAGTTTTTGTAACTCAGGAAAAGTTGGGATATCTACAGCTAGAAGATAGAGTAAATAAGGTTTTCTTAGATACAGATTGGATGGTAATAGCACGAGAAAGCGATCGCAATTTAGTCTCTGGAGTAAAACCAGAAAATTTGATCTATGTTATTTATACGTCAGGAACAACAGGGCAGCCAAAGGGAGCGGCGGTAGAACATATAGCAGCGTTAAACCTGTCTGTAGGACTCCAACAAGCGATATATGCTATCCAATTGCCACGTCAGCGCAGAGTTAGTGTGAATGCACCTTTATTTTTTGATTCTTCGGTTAAACAGCTACTTCGACTCTTGCACGGTGACATCCTCTATATACTACCAAAAACAATTCGCTCGAACGGAGAGGCTCTTTTATCTTACCTGCAGAAATGGCAGATCGATGTATTTGATTGTACGCCATCGCAACTGACATTAATAGTAGAAAAATGGTTTGATCGAGAAGAGACGCTTCCCGAAATTGTTATCGTTGGAGGAGAAGCAATAGATGAATTGACTTGGCAAGCGTTAGCAAAAGCCAAACAGACTCATTTTTATAACGTTTACGGACCGACGGAATGCACCGCAGACAGTACAGTTGCTTCTTGTCATCAGAATGGTGTGAAATCAGTAATCGGTCGCCCTATCGATAACACCCAAATCTATATTCTCGACAAACATCTCCAACCCCTCCCCATCGGAGTACCTGGGGAACTCCATATTGGCGGTACCGGGTTAGCCAGAGGTTATCTCAATCGCCCGGAATTAACTGAGCAAAAATTTATCCCCAACCCCTTTAGCAACGAAACGGGTTCTCGCCTCTACAAAACAGGCGATAAAGCACGCTATCTCCCGGATGGCAACATCGAATATATTGGACGTATCGACAATCAGGTAAAAATTCGAGGCTTCCGCATCGAACTCGGAGAAATCGAAGCAGTCTTGACTCAATACCCAGAGGTGAGCGAAGCCATTGTTATTGTCCGAGAAGATATTCCAGGAGATAAACGCCTCGTCGCCTATATTGTTGCCAAACAAGAAATGCTATCTTCCCAACTGCGTAGCTTTCTGAAAACAAAACTACCCGACTACATGATACCTTCTGCTTTTGTCTTTTTAGACGCAATACCTCTAACTCCAAACGGTAAAAGCGATCGTCGCGCCCTCCCTGCACCTGATACTTCTAATCTGTCTCAACAAGCAGGAATATCCCCCCGCACCACCACAGAACTAAAACTCGGACAAATTTGGTCAGAAGTTCTCAATATTCCTACCGTGGGAGTACGAGATAATTTCTTCGAGTTAGGAGGTCATTCCCTGTTAGCAGTGCGTTTAATGGCTCGCATCGAACAACAGTTAGGAACTCACCTACCTTTAGCAACTCTATTCACAGAACCCACTATCGAATGTCAAGCCAATTTATTGAGTTCTGCCACCGACACGCAACCTTTTTCTCCCCTAGTTCCCATTCAGAAAACAGGAGACTTACCACCCTTCTTCTGCATTCATCCTGTCGGAGGCAACGTTTTGTGTTATGCAAAATTAGCCGAACATTTAGGAAAAAATCGACCCTTTTACGCTTTGCAATCTTCCGGTTTATATGGAAATTCTCAACCGTTAACTAACATTAAAGATATGGCTGCTTATTACATTGAAGCGATACAAGCAGTTCAACCAAAAGGACCTTATTATCTCGGAGGTTGGTCTTTGGGAGGTGTCATTGCATGGGAAATGGCACAGCAATTGCAAACTTTAGAACAAGAAGTCGGACTGTTAACTTTAATTGATAGTTACGCACCCACAGTTCTGCAAGAACAAATTGATGAAACTTTTTTGACTAATTCTCTAGTTACGGATCTCGGCGGTATATTTGGCAAGGAATTATCAATTTCTACCAACGAACTTGAGCAACTTTTGCCAGAGGAGCAATTGAATAGCATTCTCCAAGAAGCAAAACGCCTGAATATCTTGCCACCCGAAATCAGTCTTGAACAGATGTCTCGGTTATTTCAGGTTTTCAAAAGTAACCTCAAAGCAATGTATGATTATCTAGCATTACCTTATTCTGGTCCGACAGTTCTGTTTTGTGCTAGCGATGAAGTCTCACAGCGAGGTTGGAGTTCTCTTGCTACGGAAGCGATGGAAATTTATACTATTCCAGGAGATCATTATGGGATTCTGCGCGAACCGAATGTCATGGTTCTGGCCAAACAGTTAGAAACTTGCCTCGAAAAGTTTGTTGTTAGACTTTAGCCCTCAGATTATGGTTGCTCCTTTCAAATCAATGATCTCACCTCACAAGTAATATCATGTCCGGATAATTAGTAATAAAAAAAGTTTTTGTTTGTAGTATAGCTCTCAGCCCTATGTAAAGTTCGGGCTGAGAGCTATACTACAAGCTTTAATTATAACTATTCAACCGGACATGATATCAAATATTGTAGGGGCGATTCGCGTTTGCTCGCATGAGTAGGAAATCGCCCCTACAGTGGTTCACCCAAATTAAAACCACTGTAATATCATGTTCCCTTGAATACTTACATTTAGGAGGAAGGCAGAAGGCAGAGGGCAGAAGGCAGAAGAAAAAGAAAGGTTGAAAGGGAAAAGATTTTTTTATAACTGATTATCCGAACATGATATAAGTATTATAAGAAACCGGGTTTATGGGAAGTAGATGTTAGTATTCTAGGGAATTTGAGGCAAACCCGGTTTCTCGGCTTTTTTATGTGGTTATTAGAGAACCAGAGAAGAAATATTTCACTCTTCTACCGTCTTCAGACCTCCTTTACTTGATGTCGCTAAGTACACCCCAAACAAAATAACAACAAATGTTAACAAGTTAAATATAGTTAAAGTTTCTGAAAAAATTACCCAAGCGAGGATAGCAGTAATCGCTGGATGGAGCAGCAATATAGTCGCAAACAATCCTGAAGATAACCGTTTGAGGCTATAAGCTGTCAAACTTTGAGCGGTCACTAAAATAATACCAGCAGAAGTGACACTTAGCCAAACTCTCCAAGAATGGGGCAATATTTCCTGACTAGCTACCTGGATCGCTTGGAAACCATGAAAAGGTATTATCTCATAATTTTCAAAGGTTCCAGCCAAAACAATTGGCAGTAAAAAAACCGTCCCTAGCCAGGAGTTAAAAGTTGTTATTGTATCTATATTTAATCGAACTCGCAGTTTCTCTAAAACCAGTACATACCCACCAAAAGAAATAGCAGAAACTAAAGCCAGTCCATCACCTTGTAGTTTGTCAATAGCTATCGAGAAGTCATTAGCGACTAGGGCGATCGAACCAGCAATAGAGATCCCTATGCCGATGATAAATCTGCGATCGAACACTTGACCCAAGAACACCCATCCCACCAAGGTAGTAAATAGTGGAGTCAGACTGTGTAAAACCTCGGAGTTAGCAACGGTGGTTTCAGTCAACGACCAAGCATAAAGTAGTTGATGTCCTACAGAAAATCCGGCCATTATTAACAAAAGCAGTAAGAGGTTATAGGCATCTGGAAAAGGTTTGATAGTCAAGGCATTTCCTGACCATCGCTGCTTGAGGAAGGATATTCCATTCCAAAATAACAAAATAACAGCGCCGACCCACCGTTGATTAAATATAGTAGCATTGGGACTAAGTTCGGATTCGCTGACTTTGACCAAGATGGGGATGAAAGCTATAAGGACAAGAATAGCCAAGACTGCCCCTAGAGCTAATAGGGTTTCGCGAAGGGCAGTTGATGGGGAATTTAATTCTAATTGTTTTGTCATTACTATTAGCAAGAGGATGTAAGGCAAAAGACAGGAGGTATTCAACAATTAATAATTAATAATTAATAATTAATAATTAATAATTAATAATTACCTCTTCTTTTCAAGGAGAGGATTGACTAATCATGAAAAATTTTTCTTGTTTCTCTTTTAAAGGAGAGGCTTTAAACCTTAATTATTAGGTAAGGAAAGAAAAAGCACTTACGGAGGGGTTGGTAATTGGTAAAATGATTTTCCACTAGGGATGATACTCATCACTTACTCTCGTTAGATATTTAGAGGTATCAGAAACAGATTACTCTTAAAGTTTGATTTCTTGATTTACCAACGCAATTACAGGATAAAGTTTTTTATCAATGATTATCCGGACATGGTATAAGTAAGCCCAATAATTTATCTACAACGTAAAATACAGATAATCATAGATTCCTATAGATTATCTTATGTTTCTAAGAACGGCTATAATTGTATATCATCCTAAGTCAAAAATCAAACGTTGAGTTAAAATCAAAACTGCTATAGCAAACACAAAAAAACCAAATCCCTTCTTAAGTTGTTTCGCCTCAATTAACTTAGTTAAATAAGCACCACTAACAGTACCAACTCCTGCTGCAAGTGTAAAAGAAGCAATTAAAGAAAAATTCAAAACCACTTGGTCTAAATAACCTGCAAACCCTGTTACTGACTTAAAAGCAATAATCAGTAACGACGTGCCGATCGCTTCCTTCATGGGAATTCCACCCAAAAGTACCAAAACCGGAATAATCACAAATCCCCCACCAATACCTACAAAACCTGTTATAGTTCCTATTCCTAACCCTTCCAGCATCATCGCCACTCCATGATTTTGAGGTGAATGTGCTAATTCATTCTGCAACTGATTTAGCTGACCCCAAATCATTGATAAGCTGGCAACTAGCATCATTATAGCAAAAGCAATCAGTTGAATAGTATCTGTAATGAGTGGTAGTGAAGCTAGACGTGCCCCTAAAAAAGCCCCCAACATTGCAGGTGGAGTAAAAATTATGGCAACTTTGAAGTTGACATTTCCCTGTTGCCAATGAGGAATAAGTCCTATTGAACTTACTATACCTACCACTACAAAACTCATGGCAATAGCTTCTTTGGCATCTAATCCCATAACATAGATTAAAACTGGAATTGCCAACATAGAACCACCACCACCCATTAATCCTAGAGTCATGCCAATTAGAACTGCTAGGAAATGACCAATAATCGCAACTAACATAAGTAATACCGTTTCACGGAACTCAGAAGTCATGCATCGAGTGTGTCATTCTGATATCTCCATTTCCTTTACTTAGGAATGCTACGCAAACGGAAAGGCTAGGTCAACAGAATGTAAGATGCACTCAAGACAGTCAAAAGTAGAAAGCAAGATTTTATAGGCTAAAAACTTTGACCATACAGTAATTTTAGGAAATTATTTTATTTCACATTTAAAGTTTAAAACTATTTGTGACATCTTTAAAGTGATTTGCTACAAGTAAAACTTATATCATGTTCAGTCAAACACTTAATAATAGTAGCTTTGGTTGTTGCGCTAATCGGCGTCCAATTATTCAATTTCAGTAGTGAGCCACTAGAAAGGGCGAAACTTTAAATTCAAGTTCTAGAAAATTTTACCACAGTTTTGATTCGCTGGCACAACTTCTGCCATTTTTTTAGGATAAGGTAAATTTAAGGTGGCCATAAATTGAATAAAGTTCAAGCGATCGCGACCGACAAAACGCGGATTAAATTGTTTTTCTTCCCCAATAGTAGAAACAGTCTGACCTTTGTAGTCGTGACCGGGATAAACTAAAGTATCATCAGGAAGTGTAAATAACTTTTGAGTAACTACATCATATAAGACTCCTGCATCTCCTCCTTGAAAATCTGTCCTACCACAACCTCTAATCAATAATGAGTCTCCTGTCAGTAGGTATTTGTTGTTTACTAGGTAGGCTAAATGGCTATCTGTATGACCAGGAGCGATCGCCTGAATCTGAATTTCTCCTACTTCCAATATTTCTCTATCCTCCAGAAAGCGATCGGCACAAGTCACTTGAGCGTTTTTTGGCACAACACCTAAACATCCTGTGACTGTCTTTAGTTTACCAGTACCTGTAATATGGTCTGCGTGAATGTGCGTTTCCAAGGAATAGCGTAGTTGTAATCCTAATTCTGTTAATAATTTCAAGTCTCGTTCCACCTGTTCAAAAACTGGATCAATTAACACTGCTATTTTATTTGCTTCATCGGCGAATAGATAAGTATAGGTGCTTGTTATTGGGTCTATTAGTTGTCGAAATAGCATTTGCTTGGTGATTTATTGAAATCAAGATTTAGAAATTTTAGTATAAACCTAAAACTCTTTCCATATTAGACATAGGTGTGAAAAATATATAGATTTTTGACTGGAGCAACTTTAGAAGGCAAAAGGGAAAATATTTTGAAAAAAAAGGTACAAAAAATGATTTTGTAGGTGACTTTTACCGAAAAATAAGGGTATAAAGCCTTCTATTTCAAGAGAAAAGTGCTAGGATATTTGCTTATATTCAATTCCGTTACGGTTTTAACCAGAGGTAATTATCCATTATCAATTATCAATTAATGAATCCTCTTACTTATATTAAATAAAGGAGAAGTTTATTTTATAGAGTAAACTATTGACAATACTATTAGATATCTCCAATTATCAAAAATAAAATCAATTATCCTACATAAATTATCAATCCTTTATCCCTGCTCCCTGCTCCCTAATCCCTCTTTTCTGGAGATGTCTATTAATTACTCTGGCATAGGATTTATAGCGCTACGCGAAGCGTGAATAGGGAATAGGGAATAGCGGTGCGACCCCGCGTCGCCGATAGGCGCAAGGGAACGCGCACCAAGAGAGGGAATAGTAGACTAATAAAGGGTTTTAGGATTTAGAAATGTCAAACACCTTAATGCGTAGCGCTTTATCGGGAGTAATTTATCAATTTTAACTCAATGAGGTATAGTATCAAAAGTAAGTAATATTTGAAAAAACAGAATGAAAATTGCAATTATTGGTTGTGGTTATGTAGGCACTGCAATTGCCAAACTCTGGAGTGAGAAAGGTCATCAATTAAGTGTAACTACTACTACTCCGGAACGAGTTTTAGAACTAAAAAATATAACACCACAAGTAGTAGTAATGAAAGGCAATGACTCTAGCGCAATGGAGGATGTATTGCAAAATCAAGAAGTGGTATTGTTGAGTGTAGGTTTTCGCTCTCATATTGGCATGGAGTACAAACAAACTTATCTAGAAACTGCCCACACTCTAGTGACTGCCTTGAAAAAAACTCCAACTGTACAGCAAATAATTTATACAGCTAGTTACTCAGTTTATGGTGACAAAAATGGTGAGTGGGTAGATGAAAATTCCCCCGTTACCCCTGCGACTGATAGTGGAAAAATTCTCCATGAAACTGAACAGGTATTATTATCCGCATCCACTCCTCAACAACGGATGTGTATTCTACGTTTAGGGGGAATTTACGGTCCAAACCGAGAGTTACGGAAAATTTTCAGTAGGTGGGAAGGTAAAACTCGTCCTGGAAGTGGCGATGATGTCACTAACTGGATTCATTTAGATGATATTGTGGGAGCGTTAGAGTTTGCTAGAGAAAAACGATTGCAAGGTATTTACAATTTGGTGAGTAATGTACCGATGATTAGTCGAGAATTACTTGATGGTTTACACAAATATCAGGGTTTAGGAAAGATTTATTGGGACGCTTCCACCCCTTCAACGCGATCTTTGAACAATAGAGTATCAAATCAAAAATTGAGGGATGAAGGTTTTGAGTTAATTCATCCAGAAATTGTTTTGTAATATCATTAGGACTTACGCAAAGAAACTCGGTTTCTAGGAGAAATCGTTGTTTTGAGCAATAGACGTCTACAAGAAACCAGGTTTCTGGGTTCTCCTGCGTAAGTCCTGATCGTGTTGGGTTGAATAGACATCTCCGGAAAAGAGGGAGTAAAGTTCTATAATCAGCATGGGTTATAGCCATTTTTAGAGCATTGACGTAATTCCCCAGTCTAGTCTAAATTCTGAATTCTAAATTCAGAATTCGTTAACTATTTCCCAACTCCTGAGACCTTTCTTTTGCTGCCAAGACAGCTTCGATAATAGCAGAACGAAAAGCACTACTTTCTAACTCAGCAATTCCAGTAATAGTTGTTCCCCCAGGACTTGTCACTCGGTCTTTCAACTGTGCAGGGTGCATTCCCGACTCCTGTAATAAAACTGCCGTTCCCAGAACAGTTTGCAATGCCAACTTGTAAGCGATCGCTCTAGGCAAACCAGCACAAACACCTCCATCTGTCAAGGCTTCTATAAAAATTGTTACATAACCAGGTCCCGAACCAGATACCGCTGTAACTGCATCCATTAAATTTTCCGGTACTTCCACTACCTGGCCTACAGACTCAAAAATACGAGTAGCTAACTGCTTTTGTTCTGGTTGCACATTCTGCCCAGTAGCGATTGCGCTCATCCCTGTACCCACTGTTGATGGAGCATTCGGCATAACTCTAACCACAGGTTGTCCTGGAAAAGCTGCTTCCAACTTTTGCAAAGGCACGCCTGCCATAATTGAAATTAGCAAAGGTAAAGTTTTCGCCTGACTACTAACCTGCCAGTTTCCCAGTTGTGATACAACACTATCAAATATTTGAGGTTTAACCGCCAGTAATAAAGCCTCACTTGTCGTTGTAACTACCAAGTGATTATCAGTAGTTACCTCTACACCATATTCTTGTGCTAAAAAATCTCGCCTTTGTTGCTGCGGTTCACTAACTAAAATTTCTGAGGGTTGATAAACTTTTTGTTCCACTATGCGGGATAACAAAGCCTCTCCCATTACCCCACCACCAATTAAACCTAACTTAGCAGTTGTCATTTCAGTTATCAGTTATCAGTTATCAGTTATCAGTTATCAGTACCTCTGGCTAAACCCAGAAGCTTGAAATATTGAATTTGATTTTTTTCATACCCTTAACACGGGAGGCTTGAAACCTAATTTTTGGCTCTTTTTTAAATGTAAAAAGTATTATAAATTAGGAATTGGGAATGGAGTTTCTGAGATATTTTTTTAAAATAAAAAATATACTTTACTAGGAAATTATATTTTTACTTTATGAGCTTAACCCCATACCCAAAATTCCTTCACTATTGCATCATCTGAATTTGTTCAGGTTGCCAAACTTGAGACCCAGAAGTTCCCACACGAGGGCGTGGTTGAGTCTGTGACATTTCGTTAGCTACACCTGCTTGGGTTCTGACTTGCACGCAGCTTGGCGTAAACAGAAAAATACTTTCTCCGATGCGTTCTTGATGACCATCAAGAGCGTAAGTACCACCTGCTACAAAGTCCACTGCTCTTTGGGCTTGGTCTGGGTCCATAATTGTTAAATTTAAAACCACAGATTTACGCTCCCTTAAGGCCCGAATTGCTTGAGGCATTTCTTCAAAAGTCCGTGGTTCTAGAACCACAACTTCTGACATTCCATTTAAAGCGCCTGGCATTCCAATTACATTATTCATAACTGATGATCCCATTCCAGATTCTTGTTTAACAACTCCAGTAGTACCTGTACTAGCATTAGCTGCCGTTGCAGCACTGGCCCGATTTCTTAATCGGCGGTTACTGCGACTTTCTTCTTCAGCAGGTACAGCAGCAGGAGGTTCCTGTTGTGGAGGATAAACGCTTTGATACTGTTCTCCTTCCATTTCATCGTAATCATATTCGTACTCAACTGGTTCGTTGAGTCCGACAAAATCTCGTAGTTTGGAAAAAAGATTATTCACTGTTATAATTCTCCGATACTATTTAGTTAACAAGTATTATAATTTGTTAACAAATGCACACTTGGACTAAATTCAAGTGAGAGTGTATCTACCAAATGCTTGAGATTGAAAAATCTAGAGGGCTTAATTTTTACATCTCTATAGATGAAAATTGGGGGTATTATTTGTTTAACCCACCACATAACGGATAAATCCACTTATGGTTTAAGCCTCTTAACCCGCTTGGTAGTTTACTATATTTTTACTTTTTAAGTTGTATTGGATATAATATCAGTTTATTTAATCATCCTCTCACCAAATAAAGTTCTACCTAGTCTCACCATAGTAGCACCAGCAGATATGGCTAGATTATAATCCCCTGACATTCCCATTGACAGCTCGTGGATTTTTAGATTAGACAAATTTCTTTGGCTAATTTCTTGAGCTAACTCCTGGGTTTTCTCAAATACTGATAGAGTTTCTAAATCATCTAATCCTTGGGGTGCAATAGTCATTAAACCTTGAATTTTGAGATTATGACATTGATTTAACTCTGCCAAATCACTAATTAATTCTGGTATGCTCCACCCATATTTGTTAGGATCGGGCAAAATTTTAACTTGTAGGCAAATATTAGGACTACAAGATAATTCTTCTGCTATACTATTAAGGCGTTTGGCCAGTTTCAAGCTATCTACAGAATGAATCCATTGAAAATGCTTTAAGGCTTTTACTACCTTGTTACTTTGTAAGTGGCCAATTAAATGCCAGGTAATATCTGGTAAATCTTGTAGTTGATCTTGCTTTGCTTCTGCTTCTTGAACCCTATTTTCCCCAAAATCTCGTATTCCTGCTGCATAGGCAGTACGAATAGTATTAGCTGATACCTGTTTAGTTACGGCAATTAATCGTACTGACTCAGATAAGTTAGAGCGGATGTTGGTAATACGTTCAGCAATGGACTCAACCATTTTATCTCTATAGAAATATTATGCTTCTTAGATTAATTAGAAGTTAAAAGCAGTTATTATTGAAAAGTATTTTTGTGAACTTGTTGGAGCTTTTGGTAATCAGCCACTTGACCATTACGACGTAGCTGGCGGAGACGAATTTCCACCATTAAGCGTGCGTCTGAGCGACCCACTGGTTCAAATTTTATACCACTTATTCCATTAGTTACTAAAAAAAATAAGCGTTGAGCATACAGCGTTGTAAACAATTCTTGCTTATCCTCAACTAAGCACACCCTGTATAAAAGGCCAAAATTAGGATGGTTCATGTAAGTTTCGTTGGTCATTTAGGCTTAAAATCAGCAGATAATCACAAGATTTGCAAATAATTTAGTGGCATTTGTCAATTGACAGACCCTATTATTTTAGATTTTAGACTTTCTGGTATAGCGCTACTTGAATCGGGAATAGGGAATAGGGAACAGGGAACAGTATACTGTTAAAGGGTTCCATGATTTATAACTGTCCTAACCTGAATTCGTAGTGCTATATAACAGAAAATTTAGGTTTTTGTATTTTCTTAAATACGAGTGAGAAGTGGATGAATATATCCAGAAAAAGGAAAATTATTATGTAAAATATTATACTTTTTCAAAATTGTGATTGTTTGACATTAGTTAATAAGTCTCAATCTGGAATTTTGATTTTAACTGAAAAATATTAACAACATTAATCAGAAACTACAATTTAGTACTCCACAGCTTTTTTCACAAGAATGATACTTCACTATATAACAATACCAGATAATTACTTCTATAGATAAGAAATTATTTTGTTTTAACCTTGTCCTCCCCAAGCTAACCTAATCCACCAGAATAACCCTAAACTAATCAATACTATCCAGTCTAATGCCTTTAACTTTAGATCGTGCCATTCTACTCTATGTTGGTCAGCAGTTGTAAAACCTCTAACTTGCATTGCACTGGCAATTTGATCGGCTCGCAATAGTAGATTTTCTAATAGTCTTTCTGATACTATTAACCATACCTGAGAAGCTTGTCGGAATCCTAATTTTTTCCAGTTAATTGCTCTAGTTCTGACGGAACGAACTAAATTTTGTATTTCCTCTAAAACTAGAGGTATAAATCTTAAAGATAGGGTTAAAGTTAAACTTATTTCAGTTACAGGTAATTTTAATTTATTTAGGGGTTTCATTAGGTCTTCTATACCTGCTGTAATTTCTTCTGAGGCTGTAGTTAAAAGATATAGATTAGTGCTATAAATGACTGTAAATAATAAGGTGGCAATACGAATGCCTAAATCCACGGAACGACGGGTTATAGTAATTGGACTTTGTTGGAAAATGATGTAGCTATAAGAAGTTGGTTGAGGTAGTTCAGTTAATTTTGGTTTTTCTGGGGTAGCTTCTTGAGAGGTTTGTTTTTCTAGTAAACCATAAAAGTTTTTCCAAGTTTTTTGTTCTGGTACTGGTGGCAAATTAGCAGTTTGTTGAGCAAAAGCTAATTCATCTTTTGGTAGGCGTGGTTGATAGTTAATTGAAAGTCCATCAGGAGCGATCGCTGCACTCATAAAAAATATTAAGGAACAGAACATTAGTAGCCAACCCATTTGTTTTTTCCAAACTCGTAAAGGAATTGAGGCTGTAAATGTCAATATAATTAATATAGCTACTAATATTAAACGCCAAATTGAACTTGCTAATACTGGACTAATAAGAAAACTCATTAGCCAAATTAATTTAACTCTAGGGTCAAGTTTATGTAGCCATGTTATAGGTTTTTCTAAATATAATCCTAGAGGAAGTGAACGTAGTAAATCCATATTTAAGATATTATTTGTTTATAGTTTGTTAACAGCACCTTGAGGGATGTTTCCTGATAAAACTTGAAGAATATTTTTGGCAGCTTCAAAAGCAATATCGTGCCGAATTTCATCAACAGCAGAACCTAAATGAGGGGTAAAAAAAGTTTTATTTTGATCTTTTATTAATGAGTCACAAATTTCTTTAGGACGATGAGAAATTGCCCAATCTTCCATCTCAAATACATCAGCAGCATATCCCGCTAAATGTCCTGATTGAATGGCTTTGGCGATCGCTTTCTCATCTACAACTGACCCCCGACAGGGATTAATAAGAAAACTATTTGTTTTCATTTTGGCTAAGGTATCTTGATTAATTAGATGATAGGTCTCAGGAGTTAATGATACCATTAAAACTACATAATTACTACTCTTTAATAGTTCTTCTAAAGAAACTCTAGAAATTTTCCAGGCATTTTCTTGTTCTACAGATAAGGGAATAGGATCGCTGTAGAGTAAATTCATTTCAAATCCTACTAATCTTTGAGCTAAAGCTTTTCCTAATTTTCCCATTCCTACAATTCCCAGAGTTTTATGTAATAATCCGCTACTATAAAGTTGTGGTTTCCATCCTGGAAAATTACCATCACGAATTAGGCGATCGCCTTCTAACATTCTACGAGCTAATCCAATTAATAAACCAATAGTTAATTCTGCTGTGGGTGCTGCTAATAAATCAGGAACTATTGTAAACCAAATACCTCGTTTTGTACAAGCATCTATATCAAAATTATCATACCCTCTTAAAGCTCCGGCAATAATTTTTAATTGGGGGCAAGCATCTAAAAAATTTGATTCGATATAGTCAGGCATAAATACCATTAAAGCTTCAGCTTCTTTTGTTCGATTGATAATTTCTTCACGAGATAATGTTTCTTTAGTTTGATTGAGAATAACGTCACAAGTTTGACTTAAATAATCAATAACTTGAGGATGAATCCAATGGGTAATAACAACTTTATATTTTTTATTCATATTTTCAAGGAAGAAGCAGCAAGGAAGATGGAAGAAGGTTGATTTTTAACTAAGTCAGAAGTTTTTGTTGTAATGGGGATTTATGCCTTGCTCCAAAAACATTTCGCCTAAAAAGGCGTTGCTCTAGACCCAATTATTTTTTGGTAATAATAAACATCAAAAGTCAGGTTTTTGGGTTCGCCAGCATAATACCACTTTAAAAAAATTAAACAAGGTATAACTATAGCACTTTTTATTAACATAGAATACAAATATTTTAGCTTAAAGGCATTTTTCCTTATTGGTCAATCCGGTGGTTTTCACCAAAGGTAATTATCCATTATCCATTATCCATTATCCATTATCCATTAATAAATCCTTCTTCCTTCTTCCTTCTTCCTTCTTTCTTTGACTAAAATCAAATAAATTTTTGACGTAAATAATTACTTAAACTATCAACTAAAGTAACCATAATTAATACAAGTAATAGGAGTGCAGAAACTTCTTCATATTTCAGTAAACGTAAGGCTCCAATAATTTCAAATCCAATACCACCAGCTCCCACAGCTCCTAATACCATTGAGGCTCGAAAATTGTATTCCCAACGATAAAAAGTCACGTCAGCAATTTGAGGAAAAATCTGAGGAAAAATGCTATGAAAAATAATTTGTAAATGATTAGCACCCGCAGATTTTGCAGCTTCAATAGGAGCATTATCGGTATGTTCTATAGCTTCAGCAAAAAATTTTCCTACCATACCAATTGAATGAAATCCTAATGCTAATACCCCTGGAAGTGTGCCAAATCCCACTGCTGCTACAAAAATAATTCCTAAGATTAATTCAGGAATTGCCCTAGCTATATTTAAGATCATTCTTGATAGGAAATAAACAAAAAGATGGGGGGTAGTATTATGAGCCGCTCCTAAAGCAAGAGGAAGAGAAAGAGCAATAGCCATACCTGTACCAGCAATACTCATTGCAATAGTATCAATTAAAGGTTTAATCCAGTCTACAGCGCGACTAAAATCTGGCGGGAACATTTCTCCAACCATTCCAATTAAGTCAGGAATTCCCTCAGATAATCTTTGCCCATCAAGTAATCCAACATCTCCAAAACTTACTAAAATAATTATTAATAAGGTTAATGTTTTAGTTAAAGAAATATACCAACTTCTTTGTTGTTGACGGAGCAAACTATCAAATTTATTTGAATTAAGCATTATCGGTATTTGACAGAAAGTTTTTATTAAAAAATTGACTAATTTGTTGTAAGTATTTATTTAAGCATTCAGCCATAAGCTCTCAGCCATCAGCAAAGAAAAAGATCGTCAACTAATTTTAATTATTGCTCTGCTGATTAAAGACAGCGGATTCCAGGTTTATGAGGTACAGTAGCACTAAATTTTTAAATAGTTTTTGAAGTATGGAATAAAGGTTTAATTCTGATTAATCAAATGCGCTATAATCACTGTACCACACTTACATGGAATAGGCTGTATAAAAGCATTAACAGATAAAAGTTTTAGCCTTTAATGGTCTTTCAAAAGTACAAGGTATTCGTTCTAAGGGACTCAAAAAGTTAGGATTTTAGGTTGACTGATGGCTGACAAATAAAGGGATAATTCTTGCTCCTGTCTCCTCTAAATTACCCATTCTTCCTGACTCTTACCCCTACCAAAAAGACTTTTTCAGCAAACCCTAATAGTCCTGTACTTTGGCTCGATTATTAGCTGAATGCTGACTGCTAATAGCTGTTTCGCTTGCTTCGCTGCGCATTCATGTCGCGCAGCATTCCGCAGGAAATGTTTACTTTATTTACTTAATTCAGCAAAATCAAGATCGAGTATTTTTCCTAATTCTCTAACTACATCATAATCTTTATCTGTAATTGCTTGAAATCCATCTGCTTTAAATGGTTTGAGTATAGCTTCATCTTCTAATTGTAAAAATGCCTGTTGAATTTGTGTTTTAAGTTCAGGTTCTAAATCAGAACGCATTGTCCAAGGATATTGAGGAAAAGGTTTAGATTCAGCAATAACAATTACCTTATTTTTATCAATTGTTCCCTTCTCAATTAAGGCAGTAAAAATGGGTTTACTTAACCCTCCCGCTTGTGCATTTCCATTAGCAACAGCAATAGCAACAGCATCATGGGCACCTGCAAAAACTTCTTCATAATTTTCCCCAGCTTTTAATCCTTTTTCCATTAACATTGACTTGGGAATTAAGTGACTAGAAGTAGAAGCTTGATCGCCATAAGCCATGATTTTTCCTTCTATTTTTTCATAAGAATCAATTCCTAATTCTGCATTACCAATAACTATGGCTTGATAGGTAGTTTCTCCATTTTTTTCTATAGCAGCAAATGGTTCAATATTACTTTTAGTTTTAGCTAAAACATAAGATAAAGGACCAAAGTAAGCTAAATCTAAACGTCCTTTACTAGCAGCTTCAATCATAGAAGAATAATCAGTAGTAACAAATAATTCAATATCTTTATTCAGTTTATTCTCTAAATAAGTCTCTAGTCCTTTATTATTTTGAATAACAGTAGCTGCCGATTCATCGGGTAATAAAGCAACAACTAATTTCTCAGGATTAGCATTTGTATCTGCTTGTTTAGGTTGATTTTTTTTAGGATTACTACAACTAACTAAACTTAACCAAGCTAAAAAAATTACAGCCAGTAAATTTTTTTTGAGGATTAAATTTAACATAATCGTTTATTTTCCAAATAATTTATGAGTTAATTATAAGTATTGTCTATCAAAAGTCAATCCCCTTTTTTTATTAGGGCTATTTCGTTCTAATTTCTGACTTTTTGTGTATTAACGAAAATATGGATTTTCAAGGATTAAAGGTTCTATCAAACAATCTCTAAAAGCTAGTAAAATTCTCACTTGATTCTAGAATGAAATAGCCCTGTTTTTTTCTAATGTGTTATACATAACATTTATGCAGTCTTACTTAAGGATGGAGTTTGATAAATTTCTTCAAGTTGATGGTTTTTTATATCTGTAGGACTACCATCAAAAAGAATTGTCCCTTTACCCAGTCCAATAATCCGATCGGCATATTCTAAAGCTAAATCAACTTGATGTAGACTAACTAAGGCTCCAATTCCATCTTCTTGACAAATTTTTCGTAAATTGGATAATACCTGATGAGAACTAGCAGGATCTAAACTAGCGATCGGTTCATCAGCTAAGAGAAATTTGGGTTTTTGGGCCAAAGCACGAGCAATTCCTACTCGTTGTTGTTGTCCCCCACTTAAAGCTTTCACAGGTGTTAAAGCTTTGTCTAATAAACCTACTCTTTCTAAACAATTTAAGGCAATATATTGGTCGGGTTTAGGAAGAGGAAATAAACTTCTAAGGGTAGAATGATAAGCTAAACGTCCTACTAAGACATTTTTCAGAGCAGTTTGTCTAGGAATTAATTGATGTTGTTGAAAAATCATTCCCGTTCTTTGACGATGTTTCTGTAATATTTTAGGGTTATGTAAATTACTTAATCCTTCAGTAATTACTTCTCCACTGGTAGGATAAGTAAGAAAGTTTATACAGCGTAAAAGGGTAGATTTTCCAGCTCCAGAAGACCCTAAAATTACTGTGAATTCCCCTTGAGTAAATTTAACAGAAATGTTATTTAAAGCTACTGTTCCATCTCGGTAAGTTAACCCTAGATTATTGAGAGAAATCATAATGTTTGATTGGTTAAATAATTAATTAATTTTTCCTAGAGCTTACTTTTATTCTCAAGATTTAGTCAAGATATTTAGTAATATCATGTCCGGTAGCATCGGTATTGTATAGAGAAAGTAAGGAAGAAGGAAGAAGGAAAAAGGAAGAAAGAAGAAGTAAGAAGTAAGAAGTAAGAAGTAAGAAGGAAGAAGTAAGAAGTAAAGAAGAAAAACCTTAAATATGGTAAATATTTCCCCAACTTTTACGCAAACGATACCAGCGGACATGATATAAAGTATTTTTTGTGAAATTTATGCAAGCGTTCAGCTATTAGCCGTCAGCTCTTCCTGCGGAATGCGGAGCAAACAGCAAACCCTACCTAAACCCTAAAATTGTTTTCAATAAATATAATTTTTAAAATATGCTTTAATGATAAGATTCAATTTACCTCAAGTAAATAAAGCTTTTATCTAAAACTAAAATAAATAGCTTACCCCTGACTGCTGAATGCTTACGAAATTATTGTCTAAATATCCGCAAGTATATATCTTTATATATTGAAAAAGTCCAGGCAAGCTATAACCTTCAAAAATTGACCAAACAAAAAATAAGTTCTCAAGTCTCCCCTTAGATAGAAGATGAAAAAAATCAACTTCAGTTAACTAAAATTAGATGAATGAAGTTAAGATTCAAAAGCAATACGATCAACTTGCTAATATTTATAACCCTACGCATTAAGGTTAGGACATTTCTAAATCCTGTTTGCGCAGCATGACCTAGGAAAACCCTTTAAAAATTCCCTATTCCCTATTCCCTATTCCCTATTCCCTAGCGCGTAGCGCTATACGATTTACGCTGGCGTAATTATATAATTAATACTCTTACTTTTATCCACAATTGGGAGCAAATTGATCCATAAACAAGAGTTCTAGATGTTGCTTGTGGTACAGGCGAATTTGAAAGACTTTTGCTTAAGAAAAATCCAACACAAAAAATTATAGGAGTTGATATATCTGAAAAGATGTTAGATTTAGCGAGACAAAAATATGATGCTTTTTCTAATGTCAAGTTTCAACAAGCTTCGGCTCATTCACTACTATTTGAAAGTGATTATTTTGATGTAGTTGTATGTGCTAATTCTTTTCATTTCTTTGACTAACCTGAATTAGCATTACAAGAAATAAAACGAGTAGTAAAACCTAATGGCAAAGTAATAATTCTTGACTGGAATAAAGATTATTTGTTTTGTAAAATTTGCGACTGGTTCTTACAAATTTTCGATCCTATTCATCAACAATGTTATACTCAAGCTGAATTATATCATGTCCGGTTGAATAGTTATAAATAAATGAGGGAGGAGACAGGAGACAGGAGACAGGAGACAGGAGGGAAGAGAGGAGAAGAAAGTATAAAAAGAAGAAAGTTTTTTTATCACTAATTATCCGGACATGATATT
>JBCDJM010000031.1:0-41370 GCA_038747755.1 Cyanobacteria bacterium P01_H01_bin.35 | reverse complement strand
CTGAGATGTTGAGAACAATAACAATATACAAAAATAGATCAATCAATATAAATCTTTAGTCTAATATTAATGTCATATAGTAACTAAATTAATACTTGTCTATGATTTGGCAAAGACGATAAATTATCATATGGTAGAATCATTGAATATAGCTATAAATTATATAGCAGGTTTCAACACTTTTGTATGATTATATTGCTTACTTGTTTCTAGCAATAGTTCAGATAGTCAAAAAGACCATTCTCCTCATGCTAGCAAGACCATCCCAGAAAAATGTATATAAAAATACATTGATAAACATAAAGTTTAAGGTCAAAGGTAAAAATCACTGGTTGCTTCACTTTTACAGGCTTAGTCTATGGTAGCTCTCAATCCTTCAACAATTCGTAGGTTACAAAAATTACAACAAGTTCCTAGTGTGTGGGAAGGCGATCGCCGTCCTATATATTCAGACTCCAGCTCTAACCCAGAATTAGAGTCAGAAAAAACAAACGAATGTATTATCTGGGTAGATGGCTCCCATGGCATGGTCAGAGCAATGGATATGGTAACGCCAGATACTGGCCCCGAAGCAATTGTTCGGACATTACTGAGAGCTATGGAAAATCCTCAAAGTCCAGCTCCAGCAATTAGGCCACAAAAGATAGTAGTCAAAGACCGAGAAATTCAATTTTTTCTCAGGGGTGTCTTACAAAACTTAGGAATTACAATTGATTATGTGCCAGATTTACCTCTGATTGATGAAATATTTCGGGGACTACAGGAAGTATCAGATAATCGTCCGCCTCAGTTACCTCCTGAATATGCAGAAGCTTTAGTGGAAAAAGCAGATCAAATTTGGGATGATGCTCCTTGGGAAGTATTAGGAGAGCATCAAATCATTTCTATAGAACTTAATCAATGGGATATTGAAAATCTATATGTCTGTGTTTTGGGTAAATTGGGCATGGACTATGGGATTTTGTTGTATCGTTCTTTAAATTCTCTCAAAAGGTTTAGAGAAAGAGTAGCTTATGAAAAATCTTATGAAAATTTAGAAGAAGCTTTTTTAGGACAAGATTGCCTGTTTATTACTTACGATAGTTTTCAGGAGGAGGATGAGGATAATGAGAATGGGGATACAAACCTAGAAAATTTATCAGTATCTGAAATTCAGGCTAATTTTGGTAATTTACATCCTTTGGAAGGTTTAAGATCTATCCTCTATGAAGAGGAAGCAGTTACAACATTAGTTACTTTAGAAGCACTACATCGCTTTTTGCGAGCCTCCCGCAAGAAAATGACAGGTGATAAGTTCCCTAGCATTAGTAGTCGCTACCGAATTCCCATACCTAAATCAGACCAGGTAGTATCAGTTAAAGTGACAACTATGCCAGAAGTAGCAGAAGAATTATATGAAATGGCTGTGGAGGCTGATACTGAAGGAGATGAAGAATTAGAAATTGAAATGCCCATGCTTAAAGATGATTTGGTTCCACCAAATTCTTTCTTGAGTTTGGGAGTAGTGCCTTGGGAGACAGTGGAATATTTAAGGGATAATACTAAACAATATCAGCCAGCCGAGGAAGATATTGAAACATCAGGAGAAGGTCTACCTATAATTTTAATTCAAACTTCTCTGCCAAAAGCAACTAAGTTGATAACAGATTTAGAAGAAGCTCAGGGACTTCATGGTATAGGATTTAATCCAGGGGAAGACCCTATGGAGGAAAAAAATTATGATTTGGGTATATTAAAAACTTATGATGGTGTACTGCATTTATTTGGTGAATTTATGCAAAATGACCCTGTACACCAGGAAGCTAGAGAAAAATGGGACGAGCGTTGCATTGCTACTCATGGTTGGTGTGGTTTGATTATTGCTAGAGGTATTACAGGTGCTTCCCGTGGTCAACCTGAATTTAAGGATATGATGGCTTTGTTTGAGGTTCGATCCCTGTCATCTCAAGAATTGGGGGTTGGACCATTAAAGTTGGTGCCAGTATCTTTTTAAATAGGGAGTGAGGGAGTGGGGGAGAAATACTATATATATAGTATGAAAAAACTATAACGTTATAGATATGTAGTGTTTATAACTGAAAATGCTTATTTCATAACTGATACATCTGCGAAAAATTTTTCTACATTTCTTCAGAGCAAATTACTTTCTCGCTCCTCAAAATACTTTACTTCTTGCTAAAATTGTTAAAAATTGTAAAAAAACTGAGTTAAGGAACTAAAAAATGCGAGTTGCGATCGCAGGTGCAGGATTAGCAGGAATGGCCACTGCTGTAGAATTGGCTGATGCTGGACATCAAGTGGAAATATTTGAATCTCGCCCTTTTGTTGGAGGGAAAGTAGGGAGTTGGGTAGATGGAGATGGAAACCATGTGGAAATGGGTTTACACGTTTTCTTTGGCTGTTACTACCAACTTTTTGAGTTAATGAAAAAAGTGGGAGCCTTTGAAAATCTCCGTCTCAAGGAACATACTCACAATTTTATTAATAAGGGAGGTAAAACAGGTTCCTTAGATTTTCGTTTCCTGACTGGAGCGCCTTTTAATGGATTAAAAGCTTTCTTCACCACATCTCAGCTCTCTGTGCAAGATAAATTACAAAATGCAATTGCCTTGGGTACCAGTCCCATAGTTAGAGGTTTGGTAGATTTTGATGGGGCAATGAAAACTATTCGAGATTTGGATAGGGTAAGTTTTGGAGACTGGTTTCGTGGCCAAGGTGGGTCTGATGGAAGTATCAAAAGAATGTGGAACCCTATTGCTTATGCTCTGGGTTTCATTGATGCAGATAATATTTCTGCTCGATGTATGTTGACAATATTCCAATTATTTGCTGCTAAGACAGAAGCATCTGTGTTGCGAATGTTGGAAGGTTCTCCTTATGAGTATCTGCACAAACCTATTGTTGATTATTTGGAGGCAAGGGGCACTAAAATTTTTACTAGACGACAAGTTAGGGAAATTCAATTTTCTGAGAATGATGGAGAAGCTCGTGTTAGTGGAATAGCTGTAGCTAATGGGGATACGACAGAAACTATTACTGCTGATGCTTATGTTTTTGCTTGCGATGTACCAGGTATTAAACGCATTTTACCGGAAGCTTGGCGGAAATGGCCGGAATTTGACAATATTTATAAATTAGATGCGGTACCTGTAGCAACGGTACAGTTGAGATTTGATGGTTGGGTGACGGAGCTACACGATAAAAATCAACGTCAACAGTTAGAGCGTGCTGCTGGTCTTGATAATTTACTTTATACTGCAGATGCTGACTTTTCTTGTTTTGCTGATTTGGCATTGACAAGTCCGGGAGATTATTATCGCCAAGGGGAGGGTTCTTTATTACAGTTGGTATTAACGCCTGGCGATCCTTTTATTAAGGAGAATAATGAGGCGATCGCTCACCATGTTTTAAAGCAAGTCCATGAGTTGTTTCCTTCATCGCGGGAATTAAATATGACTTGGTATAGTGTGGTGAAGTTGGCTCAGTCTTTATATCGGGAAGCTCCTGGTATGGACCCATATCGGCCTAACCAAAAGACTCCAGTGCCTAACTTTTTTCTGGCAGGTAGCTATACTCAACAGGATTATATTGACAGTATGGAGGGGGCAACTATTTCTGGGAAGCAAGCTGCTAAGGTAATTTTAGCAAATGTTGAAAATATTTTAGGGAGTAGTTCAACAGTTAATAATTAAGGCTTTTCTAGGGTAGCTATGATAAATTAATTACTACACTTAGGAAGTTCATAATCCTTGTATAGCAATAGTTATGTGAATAGAAAAAAGCAATTCTAATCAAGATGGATTTTTATTTGGTTGAATTATCTGCTATTTAAGGCTTTAGAGCTATTTCAACTACTAAGAAAGAGGCTATAACCAGTCTAGGAGAGGTATAATTAATTATTAATTATTACCTCTTCTTATAAAATAGAGGATTTGCTCAAGGAATTTTCTTCTTTTTTCTCACAAATGGAGAGGCTTTATATCTTAATTTTTTGGTAATGGAGCAAAGTTTGTTCTCTGGGGCGTGTCTGCAAACTGTTATAAATGAAGTAGGGAGATATGGTTGTTTTACTCAGTAAAATTACTCAAGAAATAACAATGGGATAAAATGTTTCTTCGGAAAGCCCAATTTATCCTGTTAACCTGCATCGCAGTTTTTCTCTTTATTCTTTGTTTTGAAGTTGCTGATATAGATCGAGCTTTAGCTAAAGATAATCCACAAAAGGTAACTATTTGCAGTCCTGATAACTCCAATGAATGTGTAACTATTACTAACGGTAATAAACTACGGGTAAAAAACATTCAGTGAGAAGTTAACCTTGCGTAAAATTTGGAAGTAGGAGCTTAAATAGGGTTTGCTGAAAAAGTCTTATTCTGGGTTTTTAGTTATAATTTTTTTTACAAGGGCAGAAAAATCAAGGAATAATTCTTACTTCTACCTTTTCTATAATTCAATGTTGACAGCAAACTACAGGTAGAATGAGTGACTAAAAAGTTAGGACTTTGGGTAGGACAAGCACAGAAAGATACAGGTAGAATTATTCTTCCTCATTTCTCTGTCTCCCGACACTTCCGACACTCTGATTTTTTCAGCAAATCCTAATTAAATCATTTTCTGAAGCATCCAGCCAGAGGTGATGAGTAGTGAAATTTTCCTTCTATTGCGTATAGAGCTGAAGGGGTAACAAGTAAGATGAAAACCTTATTCCAAAAGCTTTTTAGCCAACCTCTCTCCAGAAAAAATTAGCAGTTAGGATGGGCTATTAAGGCACTGAGTGGCGATCTAGTCACCGAAAATAACCTATATTGTAAAAAATAAAAAAAATAAACTTCAGTATTTCCAGCGTCCTTATTGCAGAGATACTAATAACTAATAACTAATAACTAATAACTAATAACTAATAACTAATAACTAATAACTGAAATGACTGATTGGCTAGAACATAGTGTACAAATAGAGGTAGCTGCTCCAATTGATTTAGTCTGGAATCTCTGGTCTGATTTAGAGCAAATGCCACAATGGATGAAGTGGATTGAATCTGTTAAAGTTCTCGAAGATAATCCAGACTTATCTCAGTGGAAATTAGCAAGTGGTAATCTCCAGTTTAGTTGGCTTTCTCGAATTCAGAAAATGGTTCCTCATCAAATTATTCAGTGGGAGTCTGTAGATGGCTTACCCAACCGAGGCGCAATCCGTTTTTATGACCGTCATGCTAGTAGTATTGTTAAGCTAACTGTAGCTTATGGAGTTCCTGGGTGGTTAATTAAAATTATGGATAATTTATTTTTAGGTAGGGTAGTAGAATCTACTTTGATGGCAGATTTGGAAAGATTTCGTGAGTATGTTATTGCTGTAGAAAAGAAGGCAAAAGAAGCAAATTAAGTATAGTAAAAGTTCTACAGAAATATACTCGTATATATTCAAATAATGTTAGATATAAAGTTCTAAGAACATAATTTTTGATTGAAAATTACCAGTCTATATCTACAGAGAGGTTAATAGTCATTTTTTTCTCTCCAGGAGGAACTGCTGTAATACAAGCACAAATAGTTTGACCATTATCTAGTTCTACTTCACAAGCATGACAAGAACCCATTAAGCAACCTGTCGGAATTGTTACTCCGGCACGTTCAGCTACTTCTAGAAGTGGTTCTCCTGCCTCTGCATCAACAGTAATTTTATCTGGCAAAAAAATTATTTTCATATTTGGTCTGATACAAATTTGATAAATTTTTACTATAAATAGTGAGGGTACTTCTAATTTCTAATAAACATCTCCAATAATCAAAAATTAAGTCAATTATCTCACATAAATTATCAATTATTTTCCTTAAAATTTAAGGTATAAAGCTTCTTCATTAATGGAGAAGAAAGAAAAATATTTCTTTTAGACAATCCTCTTCTTTATAAGAAAAGGTAATTGTTAATTGTTAATTTTTAATTGTTAATTGTTAATTATTGAACCTACTCCCTGAATTAAATTTTATTTGAATATTGGTTTTAAATCTAGGTGATTATTGACTTTATCTGTAATTGAATCTAAAATAACTTCTCGTTGTTCTCTATAATTAGCAATACCAGTTGGCAAACCGTCTAGTCCCCGTTTTTTACGCAAGAGATTTAACCAAGAACGACGCCAAGGGCCATTATCAAATATTCCATGTAAATAGTTACCCCAGACAGACTGATAGCTATTAACAAAACCTAAATCATAATCATCAAATAAAGGTTTAACTATGTCTGGTTTTGTCACTCTAGTTCTGCCTTGATGAATTTCATAACCTACTACTGGTAAATTTCCTAAAGGGTAATTAGCAATAACTTGTCGCTGCCGAGCAATTTTTTTAGGAGTAATTACAGTTCTTAAGGGTAGTAATTCTAGTCCTTTATATTCCCCTTTTTTTCCTTCTAAACCTTGAGAATCAGTTAAAATTTCACCAAGCATTTGAAAACCGCCACAAATTCCCATTACTGTACCACCAGATTCTTGATAATTTTTGATGGCTTTTGCCATGCCAGTTTTTTGTAATACTAATAAATCGCTAATAGTAGTTTTAGAACCAGGGATAATTATGGCATCAGGATAACCTAAATTATCATCAGGACTAAGGTATTTAAGTTTAACGCTAGATTCTGCATCTAAAGGTTCAAAATCTGTAAAGTTAGAAATCCTTGGTAATCTAATAATAACAATTGTAATGTCGGTTGTAGATTTATTAGAACGTTGTTCTAAAATACTCAAAGAATCTTCAGCCGGAAAAGCTTCATTCATCCAAGGAATTACACCAACAACAGGAATATTAGTTCTTTCTTCTAACCACTGAATACCTGAATCTAACAGAGACCTTTGTCCTCTAAATTTATTAATTACTATTCCTTTGATTAAATTTCTTTCCTCTGGTTCTAGTAGTTCTAATGTACCAATAACATGAGCAAAAGCACCCCCTCGATCAATATCAACTACTAAAATTGTAGAGGCATTCAAATATTTTGCCACTCGCATATTAGTTAAATCTCGGTGCTTTAGATTTATTTCTGCAGGACTACCCGCTCCTTCACAAACTATAATGTCAAACTCTTGAGATAAAATTTCTAAAGATTCTTGGATAGCATCCCAACCAATATCAAAATATTGCTGATAATAATCTATTGCTCCTACCGTACCTAATGCTTTTCCCTTAATAATAACTTGGGAAGTCATATCTCCTTGAGGTTTTAATAAAATTGGATTCATTTCTATTGCCGGAGTCACACCTGCAGCCCAAGCTTGTACTGCTTGAGCATGACCCATTTCTCCTCCAGTAGATGTGACATAGGAGTTCAAAGCCATATTTTGTCCTTTAAAGGGAGCTACTCTCCAACCGCGACGTGATAAAATTCTACAGATGGCTGTAGTTATTAGAGATTTCCCAGCATGGGAAGTGGTTCCCACTACCATAATTGCTTGCATAGCTTTTTTTTTATCAGGAAGAATGAATTATATAGGTATACTCCCTAGACTAAAGTCACGGGGATTAACTTTATAGTTTTTGTCTCTTAAACCCTATTAAGTAATCGGATCAATCTTCATTACCCAAAAAAGAGATTCAAAGCCTTCCCTTTTAAGGGTATGAAAAGAATAAATTGCATTATTTCAAGCCTCCTTGTTGCAGAGGTACTGATAACTGATTACTGATTAAGGTTTAATTTTGTGGGAGGTGCTAAAAAGATGAACTTAGACTTCACGAATAGATATCTCCAACAATAAAAAATTAAATTAATTATTGGGCATAAATCATCTATTGTTTTCTCCTACTTCTTCTTTTCTGGAGATATCTAATGTTTCAACCCAGTATTATCCTCAATTTTTCGATGATGTTGACTGGACGATTACCATCTAAATTTAGTTTAGACTCTCACCATTGCCATCTATACAACAACCTCCATTTCTAAACAGGAAGTCTAAACCAACGATTGATGAAATTATTAAGGCGATCGCTGATAGTAGGTTGAGGCCAATTTCCATTTCCAGTATATTTTTTAACTAACTGATGACCTAGGGGAGTGAGACGAAAACTATCTGTTATTCCTTGTCCATCAACTTCCCGCCTGAGTACCCCTACTTGGATTAGCCATAAAAGATAATCTTCAGCAGCTAATTCTGATAAAAGGGAAACTGTGTAGCCATTTCTCAAGCCTGCATCAGAAGCTATTGATTTTAATCCCACACTTTCAGAACTCATTCTTACAAATAACTTTAGATTAAATGGACTACAATACAGCCCTCTTTCGGCTCTTTTTTCTGTATGAGTAGGGTATTGGAGTGAAATTAAGTTTGGAGATTCTACGGAGGCCATCTTAATTTTATATATCAATAAAGTTTATATTTTAAAGTTAACAAAAATTATAGTTTAATATCTATAGGACTTACGCAAAGACAATGGGTATAGTTTTCAAAACTATAACGTTATAGTTTTTTGAATCTATATCTATGAAACAATCCTATTTTATTTGTGTATAAGAATCTTACCGCTTTTAGGGAATAGGGAACAGGGAACAGGTGGAAGTTTCATCTTTTTTATTTACTTTTTGATTACCCGCAACCTATTTAGGATTGTTATATATTACCTCTGCCTAAGTCCGGATCTAATAGGGTTTGCTGAAAAAGTTTTTTTTAAGGAGTAGGGGAGTAGGGGAGTTTAGGGGAGTTTAGGGGAGTAATTTTTTTGTTCAACTATGCGCCCAAAATCCTAACATGCATGAGCATAAAGAGCTGAAAACTAAGGTATTTCAGACATAAAAAGGCTAAAACCTTTATCTGTCAATACTTTGATATTTAATCAGCAAGCCATAATTAATCAAGTATTTTGAAGGTTTATCATATAAACGATATTTTTGATGTTATCTAAAACACAAGAAAAGATTACATTACAGCAAGCAACATGAGTTAAAACTTTATTTTTTCTAATCATGCAGTCCAGAAAATAATTTGGCAGAGATTTAGCAGAGATTTAAAAGTAAAAAGTTTTCAAGGATTGCACAATCTCTTAAAATAATAAAAAGAATATAAGGCAATGCTCTGAAAGTAAATCTGTAAAGAGCTAGAACTTACTAGACAATTGTCATCATAAAATTTTGAAGCATTTGGTACGCTGCATAAAACGTCCCGATAGCACTGTATAACTTTTGTCTAAGTTTTAAGGAGAAAAAACAAATCTATGGCATTATCTGTTGGCACTAAAGCACCTGAATTCACTGTAAAAGATACTAATGGCAACACTGTTTCCTTATCTGATTTTGCTGGAAAAACAGTAGTTATGTATTTTTACCCTAAAGATGATACTCCTGGTTGCACTAAGGAAGCTCAAAGTTTCCGAGACAACTACGCTGAATATCAAGGCAAAGATATGGTTGTTCTTGGTGTAAGTATGGATGATGAAAGTTCCCACAAAGCTTTCACTGAGAAATATGGTTTACCATTCCAACTTTTGGCAGATGTTGATGGTACTATCACTAAAGCTTATGATGTTGAGGCTGGTGGATATTCTAAGCGTGTTACTTATATTATTGACGCTGAAGGAACAATTTCTCACGTTGATGAAAAGGTGAAAACTGATAGTCATGCTAAAGATATTTTAGCAGTTATCGGCGCAAAATAATGTTTTGCTAATTGTTTAGTATCCAAGAGATTTTTTCATTTTAAGCTTGGTTACTTAGTAGGGGTTTACTCTTAAAACCTCTATTTTTTTATTAGGCATCTCCGGAAAATAAATAAACCTTTTAGTTATATTAGCTAAAGAAAGAAAAAGTCACGATAAAAAATACTTTTTCCTTTTTTTATCAAACTAAAATAAATAGCTGACTGCTAAATGCTTGTATTATATAACACCTAATTTATTGAATTTGAGTCTCAAACCGGATGGAAAATCGAAGAATTTTCAATCATAAATTATCATACAAACTTTTAAGATTTTAGGGAATAGGTGAATAGGAAATAAAGATTTGATAATGCCAAAAACTTTAAAGCGATGGTCAAAAATAACGGAGTTTTCTACCTCAAACATTTTTAGTGTTTTCGCCTGTAACCGATAGGAAATTCTTCACAACATATTTGCCTAGTATTCTGAAGCCAAGAAAAGTAAAAAGTGGAGCTTTGCATCAACAATTGTATAGATTGGTATGTGATATATTATATAGCAATCCTATTTTATTCCTGGCAAAAATCTTACTGCTTTTTAGGGAACAGGCAACAGGTAACAGGTAGAAGTTTCAACCTTTTTATTTACTTTTTAATTATCGACAACCTATTTAGAATTGCTATAGTGTTTTTGCCTAAGTCATAATTATTTTTAGTTTGAATTAATTAACCCCAACTCTCAGGAAATAGTGAAGAGTTGAGGTAATTTTTCGACCAAATTAACTTTAGCCTTACGTTAACTAATAGTCTTATCTCTTTGATCAAATTTTTGACTTTTGACTTTTGACTTTTAACTTGATTAGGCGATCGCCGACTCTTGAGTACGAGCAAAAATCATTCTACCCGCAGAAGTTTGTAAAGAACTGGTAACAATAACTCGCACCTCATCACCAACATATCCACTACCAGACTCTACAACAACCATCGTACCATCATCTAAATAACCAATACCTTGAGAAGGTTCCTTACCTTCCTTACGAATTTTAATTTCAATAGTATCACCAGGTAAATAAGTAGGGCGCATTGCCTGAGTCAAATCATTAATGTTTAATACAGGAACTTTTTGTAAAGTGGCAACTTTAGACAAATTATAGTCATTAGTTAACAGAGTACCATTAATTTCCAGAGCAAAACGAACCAACTTAGCATCTACCGTAGAAATTTCTTCATAGTCTCCAAAATGGATTTGAATTTGAGAAGGGTAAACCTCTTTAAGTCTATTTAAGATATCTAAACCTCTTCTACCTCTGACTCTTTTTTGATCGTTAGAAGCATCAGCAATAAGCTGTAGTTCTTGTAAAACAAAGTGCGGTACAAGAATTTGACCCTCGAGAAAACCTGTTTCCAATAAATTTTCTATTCTACCATCAATAATACAGCTAGTATCCAAAATCTTAGTAGTAGCAGGTTTGAGAGTACCTTCTGCCACTAATACTGCATCTAGACTGTTAGGATTAATTAGCCGTAAAAAACCACGACCATGAGTATCAGCAACATTAACTCCAGTAAAACCTAGCATGATACTACCTAAAACTGCCACAAGAGGTTTAATGAAACTAAACTCGTCAGGAATAGGCAGTAAAAACAGTGGCGCTAACATTAAGTTGGCCACTAATAGTCCTATAACTAATCCTATCGCCCGTGTTAATAATAAGTCAACAGGCATCTGTCTAACTTTTATTTCTACTCGCCGATATGTAGTTTGAAATACTAATCCGACTACAAAGCCAATCAAAGAAGTGAAGGCAGATAATACTGAACGTAAGCCTTCGATGTTAGTAACTTGTAGTAGTACATTGGGTGGAAGTAGTTCTATGCTATAGAAACCTATTCCTGCTCCAGCAAGTACAAATGAAATGATAATTATTGCGTCAAGCATTTTTTGAGTTTGTTTTTTGTTTTTATAGAAGATATAGATATTTCCCCAGAAGGTACTCACCAATAATGATTGAGAACCATAATTTTTGGGCTGCTCAATTTTGCTTCTATTATATCTTTACAGTTGATGTGCCATTCTTTACGGTTCTCTTTTTATTAGGTTTTAACCTCATTGAGACTTGGTAACAATTAATAATGCTGCTTCCCCTTTACAGTTATTACTAAAGTACAAAATCTATTTTATGACCAAAACAATGTGATTATTTTTACTTGATTTGTCGTAAAAAATTCTGGTACATTACTGATTTTATTTAGGATGACTGTAAAATGCTTGTACTAAATTAATTAGGGTTTGCTGATTAAAGCTAAAAATATTGACGTATAAAGACGTATAAAGGTATTAGGATTTTCAAGTTCTGAAAAAGTACGAGATTTGGGGCAGGGCTAACCAAGTGAGTATGGTATTCAGCAATTAACTTGCGAACAATTAATAATTAATAATTACTCCTTCTTGAAACGGAATTGATTGGCGCTCAAGGAAATTTTTTTGATTTATCCCCTATCCAAGGGTAGGCTTTAAACCTTAATTGTTGAATGAATAATTAATTATTGACTATCAACTCTTAATTATTAATTATTCGGTAAGAGTTGCTCCGGTTGCATCAAGGGATAATTTTTCTTTTTACCTCCTCTATAATTCCCTGTTTTTCTTGAGTTTTCACTACTCCCTACTCCCTACTTCCTGCCTTCACCATCAGACTTTTGAGCACAAGCCATAATTAATTAATTAAATAGGGTTATAAATAACAAACTATAATTAGTTGCTTACGAGAACCTGGAGCTGCCTAAAGTTAATAACATTAAAAATTACCTAGCATCCATTACTTAAAACTTATTTGTAGCAATTTTTTTAAATTACTATTATATAGTTTTCACTTTAATCAAACATATAATTTCTAACTGCACTATCAGCAGAAGAGCATAGGTGCTTTAACACTAGAATATGTATAGTCGAGCTAAATAAAAAAATCAAATATATAAGTGCTTTTTTTTACTTTATACTTAAGTAATATTTCTACCCCTCAAGAAATATTATTTTTCTGATTTACCCTAATACTACTCCTAATTAATTTTATAATTGTTTAAGATAGTTTTAGAAATAATATAGTTTGTAACTTTGTTTAATAGTGAAAAGGCCAGTCGGAAATTACTGCACTCCTAGTTCGGCTTATGTCCATATCCCTTTTTGCCGACGGCGATGCTATTACTGTGATTTTCCGATCTCTGTAGTGGGTGATGGTAAAAAAGGTGATAATTTTTCTCCGATTCAAGAATATGTGGAGGTAATTTGTGAGGAAATAAACATTACAAAGTCTTTTTGTCAACCCTTAAAAACTATTTTCTTTGGCGGTGGTACTCCTTCCCTCTTATCAGTGGGTCAATTAAGTCGGATTTTAGATACTCTAGAACAAAAATTAGGAATTGTGGCCAATGCTGAAATTTCTATAGAAATGGACCCGGGAACTTTTGACTTGGAGCAGGTGCAAGGATATAAGTCCCTAGGAGTAAATCGAGTCAGTCTGGGAGTACAAGCATTTCAAGATGATTTATTAAAAGTTTCTGGCCGATCGCACAATGTCTCAGATATTTACAAAGCAGTAGACACATTGCATAAAGCAGAAATTGTTAATTTTAGTATTGATCTAATTTCAGGACTGCCACACCAAACCTTAGAACAATGGCAAATTTCTTTAGAAACTGGAATAGCTATTTCTCCGACTCATATATCTAGTTATGACCTTGTAGTAGAAACAGTTACAGCTTTTGGACGTTATTATCAACCAGGTCATGCTCCTTTGCCTACAGATGAAACAGCGGCCCAAATGTATCGAATGGCACAGCAGTTGATATCAATTTCAGGATATGAACATTATGAGATATCTAATTATGCCAAGTCGGGTTATCAGTGTAACCATAATCGAGTTTACTGGGAAAATTGCCCTTATTATGGTTTTGGTATGGGTGCAGCAAGCTATTTAGAAGGGCAAAGATTTACCAGACCTCGCACGTGGAAAGAATACTATCAGTGGGTGCTATCGTTTCAAGGTCATAGTTTAGAAAATCAGGGTATTAATACATCGAATCAGGATTATTTGTTAGAAACACTGATGCTAAAATTCCGCTTGGCAGAAGGGTTGAATTTATTAACATTATCTCAGCAGTTTGGTCAAGAAACTGTAGAAAAATTGTTCATCTATTTACGACCCTATCAACAGTTAGGGTGGGTAGAATTTCTTAACCTAAAAGGTGTAGCAACCCCTTTCTCTAATAACCAAAAACTTCCGATAAAGGGATATTTGAGATTGACCGATCCTGAAGGTTTTTTGTTCTCCAATACTGTTTTATCAACGTTATTTAGCAAACTTAGTAATTCTCTCAGTATAGACTGCTAAATTATAAGTATTTTTACTGGGAAAATACGGGCTTTACAGTGGACAACTTAAGTTAAATTAATTTTCTTCAACAAAAGTAATTAAAAATATACTTAAGCGATCCCTATTCGTTTATAATAATTTTATTGGCGCTCAAAGATATCAAGATTCAGTCGGGTTGCTAATCGGCAGCAAAAATTTAGAGGGGATTTAAAGATTGTGACTATAGCACTAGATAGACTACCAAAAAAACAGGGACAAAAATTTCTCTGTTTCTATGTGAATACTACTAACAAGATGCAAATTGCTAGAATTAGTAATGTTGAAAATCAATATTGGGAACGTGCAGTTTTCCCTGGAGAACGTTTCTTATTTGAAGGAGTTTCTGAAGCAGAATTAGAAATTCATCAAGCTCAAGAAAATTGTGAAATTAGATGTGAGCGTTTTTTGTGTAAAGATTTGAAAGTTGATGAGTAAGCAATAGTTGAAAGTTTCTCAAAATTAGTTTGATTAAGTATGTTATGTATAGTTAGTGATTGATATTTTTTTTGACTCATCACTAACTATTTTTATAGGTCAAGTATAGTTAACTTATAAAGTTGATAAGTATACTGAATAAAATTATCAAGTCTATATAAAGAGAGATTTTTATGGCAACATATTCACTGTATAATCGACTTATACCAAATCCGGGTATAAAAGTAGGTTTGTCCGATCTCTTAATCTCTTATACCAAATCTCGCGACTTCTTCCTACATCTTCTTGAGGGTAGGGAGTAGGGGAAATTTGTTTGCACAGAATTATGTAGGAAAATATACTCTGTTGAAAGAGAAGATCATTTTTATTATGACTAATTCATAAGAATTGATATTACTCTAAAAGCTTACGGATTTCAATTCATTGGTGATTTATATTTGTCTGAAGTTCTGAAGTTTTGTAGCTTCTTAATCTGCTAATAAATTTATTTATTAGCTTACAGCAAAAGTCATCTTTAGATGGCTAAAGGTAGCTGATTTATTACGATCAATTAATGAGACTAAATTTTTTCATCCATAGTATTCTTGTCAAATAACTTGATAAGTAATAGTTATAAAATTTATTCATATAGTCATTTCAAATAAGGATGAAACACTTTTTTGGCTGAAACCCTTTCTAAGGAAAGAAACACTCGTACCACTCTTATTCAGAATGACTATAGTATTACTACAAAGCAGAAATTTTCTGAAAAAATATCACATCTTACAACAACTTTACCAATAAATTAAGCTATAAAGCCTCTCCATTCATGGATAAAAAAAGATTCCTTTTAGCGAATCCTCTTCTTTATAAGAAGAGGTAATTATTAATTAGGGCTTGCTCATTAAATCTCAAAGTATTTACATATAAAGGTTTCAGCCTTTTTAGGTTGGTAAAAAGTACGCCTGTTTGAGCTACTTAATGCACGGTTCCCGAAAAATCAAAAAGTTAGTATTTTCGCTGCTGAGTATAGCCAAAAAATTACTACTCCCCTACTCCCCTACTCCCCTACTCTCTAAAAAAAAGACTTTTTCAGCAAACCCTAATAATTAATAATTAATAATTAATTATTTACCAATGCTTCAGCTAAATATTCATATTGAGAAAAACTATTATAAATCTGAGCTGAAATTCGTAAAAGTCGCCTCCTTTTATTAGGCCAAAGAACTATCGGCACCTCAATTCTAAATTTCTCCCACAAATCGTTTTGTAAAGGTGAAATTAATCCACTATAAATCTCATCCTCTTCTTCATCAGGCAATTTCACAACTGCCATTGAACCAATCATTTCATCTGGGCAACAATCAATTTTTATTCCCAACTTTTCCTGTAATAAATGTCTAGCTGCCAATGCCATAGACTTATTTTTTTCCATTAACTCTGACCAACTTCCAGGCAGCAATGAACCCATAAATTTAATTGCTTCTGGTATACATAAATAAGCTGTTGGATCGTCCGTACCCATCCAATTAAATTCTAAGTGAAATCGTGACTTATCTGTGCGGGTAGAATTAGCACCATGACTAATAGTTAAAGGATGAATATTCTCTTGTTTATCTTGACGCACATACAAAAAACCAGCACCCTTCGGCGCACATAACCATTTATGACAATTTCCTGTGTAATAAGCTGCCCCTATTTCCTCTAAATTAAGTGGGAGCATCCCTACTGCATGAGCACCATCTACTAATGTATCGACCCCTCGTTTAGCTAATTCTTTTACCAGTTGTTTGATAGGAAATACAAATGCTGTTGAACTACTAACATGGTCAAGCAATGCAAGTCTTGTTCTTGGTGAAATATGTTTGATAACTGCTTCGACTATTTCTTGAGGAGACTCTACAGGAAAAGGTAGGGATGCCACTATAACTTTTGCACCCGCGCGATCGCTAACAAAATTCAGTGCATTGCGACAAGCGTTATATTCTTGATCTGTAGTTAGTAACTCATCGGTGGAGGAAAAGTTGAGGGAGCGCAACACGGCATTTACCCCAGTAGTTGCATTTGGAACAAACGCTAATTCCTCTGATTTTGCACCAACAAACTCTGCTAACTTCCCTCTAGCTTCATCCAGCAGAGTTTCAAACTCCCGAATAAAAAAATTTACAGGTTCTCTTTCTAACTTTTCCCGCAATCGCGTCTGGGCTGTCAAGACAGGCAATGGACAAGCTCCAAAAGACCCATGATTGAGAAAAGTCACATTTGGGTCAAGAGACCAATATAAAGACCATTTATTACTATGTTCGTAATGAAACATAAATTTGTTAATTCTAGAATTCTGAACTTAAGATTTTAGTAGAAAAATAGAACCACTAAATATCTTCACTTACAGAACCTAAAATTTTTAAACTCCCCGGGCAAGATTCGAACTTGCGACCAATCGGTTAACAGCCGACCGCTCTACCGCTGAGCTACCGAGGAATAAACATTTGCTCGTTTCCTGAGCTACGATTACTTATTATAGTAGTGATTCAAGCTATTTTGCAATCCCTTTTTATATTTTTTATTTTTATCTTTTTTATAAGATAATTTTATTAATTATATTTGACTTTCAGAAAATTATGTGGTAATTATCTATTTTTTCCCCATTCTCAATTCAGCTAGGCGCTTTTGAGATTCTGGATCTAAGTAACTAGCCAAAAAACGCCTTGATGTTCTTTTGCCTCGTTGACATTTACTCCGAATACGACTTGCTACACTTTCAACATCATGGGCAAGCTGTTGGGAAGATATCCACTCAGCACCATAACCAACCACAGTAAGCTTTTCATCTCTATCTGAAGTAGCTACGATTAACCTACTTTTAGACAAATGTATCTCCTGGCGAAGATTAGCACAAGCCTTCTCTATATATGTATCTGCTGTCTGACCAAACTCTGTATAATGAACTGATAATTTATCAGTAATCATTTCTTTTGTAGTAGGAGTATGTTGGTATTGGGAATCAAATACTATCTGAGTATTTAAGTCCTGACTAGCACTGTAGTTGACCAGAGCCTCAATCAAATCTCTTCTGGCTGTTTCTAAGCCGTGAAGATTACGAATTTCTCGGATACGAGGCCATAAACCAATGACATTATAGCCGTCTACAAGCAGAATAGTTTGTCTTAAAGGACGTGACATGACTCAATATGATAATAATTTAGATAATGTTAACAAATACTAAGTTAGTATAACATTTATCCAAATTTTATAGTGATAAGTACCGGTGCCAAATTAATTTAATATTTTAAGAGACTAGGCATTCATTAATTGATAATTACCTCTGGTTAAAACCATCAGATTGAATATAAGGAGATATCATAGCACTTTTCTCTTGGTCGATTGGATATGGTGTTAACGAAGTGGCTCTGCAAGAGCGGGAAACCGTTCCCTCCGGGAAGCTTCGCGAACGCCATCCCATCCTAAGGTCATGCTCCACAAACGACCGCTTTTTCCCCTTGAAAGGGGAGCCTAATAAAGCTGAATTATTTAATTAATAATTATTAATTATTCGGTAAGGGAAAAAATCTACTTGTAGACTTTAAATAGGACTTACGCAAAGACAATATATATAGTGTTCAAAATTATAACGTTATAGTTTTTTGAATCTATATATAGCGCCTGTGCGTAAGTCCTGTTTAAGTAAGTAGAGCTAAGTATAGTTAAATTAATTTTGCTTAATTACTTAATTATTTTAATCAGAGTTGAATAAATTGATTAAATTTTAGGAGATTGAAGCATTCTCAATTGTAAGATAAACCAGGGAATTTTAAAGTCAGGAATAAGCCAAACATATTTTCTCAAGCGAGGGATAGCATTAGGCACTATAAAACGAAGAGAACGTAATGAAACTGGACGTTTACCATTTTCATCAACTATTCTATACTGTTGAGCTAATTCAGCTACAATCTGTACTTTTCCTGTTAAACTTATGGTATTTTTTTGCTCTAATAAAGAAGCAATAACCCTTCCAGTCAACAAAGGTGTTTCCCAATTGTAACGATCCTTGAAAGTAATATCTTGAGGTTTAATATCATCCTCAGTCTTCAATTCTTCAGAAAATTCCAACATTTGTTCCGTGCCGACAATTCCTGGCCAAATGGAAACCGATGTGATATTATCGGGTTTTAATTCTACTGCCATGTCTGCTGCTAAACGGTCACAGGCGGCTTTTCCCACTCCATAAGCTACACCAAAAGTATAAGAAATTCCTCCCCAAGAGGAAATAGTACAAATGAGTCCTTGTTGATTTTGACTCATTAAACGAGCTGCAAAAACACTTGCTATATAATGGCTACGCAGACCAACATTATTGATAGCATCCCAAAGATTTGGAGTGTGTTTCCAAAATGGTTTACCATAGGCATTAGCAATAGCTTCTACTCCAGAAAAAACGTTATTTACTAATAAGTCAAGTTGTCCATTTTGTTCAGTTTCAATCCGTTCAAATAGTAACCTTACCTGCTCATCATCACTATGGTCTACTTGAACAGGAATACAGACACCACCTACTTTTTCAACTTCTTGTTTGGTTTCTAAAAGTGTTCCAGAAACATTGTCACCAGAAATAGTATTAGTATTAAGCGATCGCCCCGTAATATAAACAGTTGCTCCTGCTTCCCCTAAACCAATAGCAATACCTTTACCGATACCTCTGGTTGCTCCGGTGACTAAGGCAACTTTACCCAAAAGATTTTGCGTCATCTCAATCTATCTGAATAATAAGTACCTGTTAAAAATTAATTTAACATTTGTAAGTAGGAAGTAGGGAATAAAAAATATAGTTGTGTCTACCAAAATTGGTGTTCAATAATTAATAATTACCTCTTCTTAAAAAGAAGAGAATTGGTTAAAAGGAAATTTTTTTCTTTTTTCTCCTTTGATTTAAAGGAGAGACTTTAAACCTTAGTTTTTTGGTAAAAATAATTTTTCCTACCTAATTTAACCTGACCATTACAGAACTTTTTAGGATGGTGAGGTACACTTTATTAATTCTCTGTTGCCTGTTGCCTGTTACCTAAAGTCCTAAAAATTTGTACCTCACTAACTCCGAAACTGTAAATATACAATTAGTTTGTTTTAGCTACTTAGTACTATTTAAGCAAAATCATCCACACCTATTGTTCCTAACTTCCTAAAGTTTAAACTTAAAGGCTTGGTCCAGAGGCGATCGCTTAAGATGAATCTTTAACTAAACGTTGTTTCAAAAGTTCAGGACTACCTTGGTCTACTACTTGGCCTTTATCCAATAGAAATGCTCCATCAGAATAATCCAACTCATTTAAGCGATGAGTAACCCATAAAGCAGTAATACCTCGCTTTTTGACCAAACTTTGAACTTGAGCCACCAAATCTAATTGACTATCTGGGTCAAGTAAAGCTGTAGGTTCATCCAAAAGTAAGATGTCACAATTGCGGGCAATAGCTCCAGCAATAGCAATTCTTTGTTTTTGTCCCCCACTCAAAGCATATATAGGTCGGCGTTGTAATTCTAATAAATTTACGGCACTCAAGGCATCTTCTACCCGATTACGAATTTGAAGTTGAGACAATCTCTCTTCAACTAAGCCAAAAGCTACATCTGCTCCTACAGTAGGCATCACAAGTTGATGGTCAGGATTTTGGAAAACAAAACCTATTTGCCCTTCAAAATGAATTGTTCCAGACTGAGGAGACAAAAGTTTGGCCAATAATCTTAACAAAGTTGATTTACCACTGCCATTAGTACCCAAGAGCATCCAAAACTCTCCCTTGGGTACTTGTAGAGAACAAGAGCGTAATGCTTGGCTACCGTTAGGCCAATTAAAACAAATATCCTCTACTAAAATTGCTGGATTAGTAACTTTAATAGTTTTATCCTTTGGCTTCATTGGGTCAGAGCTACAAAACCAGGTGGTCTTCCAGTAGCAGCAGCACCAGATTTTTGAGAAATTTGAACACCAGAAACTTCACTGATTACCACAGCAATCTTTTTCTCCGGCATTTTTTCACAAGTAAGTTCTAAAACTTGAGGGTTTCCAGAGCGAATAGACTCAAGGACTTGTTGATAAACAGCCTCAGCATCCTCAGCGGACTTACGTTGTACTGAAAATGGCACAGGGGTGTACTTAACAATTATGTCAATAGTAAACATCTTTTTATTAGTGAGCTTGAAGGGTAACTTTCTCCCGTTTTAACCGCCAGTAGCATAACGAGAAATTTCTAACCTTGCAGATAGGGCTTCTTGCTTCAAAAGCTGTTTACCTCTCAACATACATTTTTACCACGATATGCCCCATCCTAGGTATTTCTTGAATTCTATGTGAATTTTACAATATTTTCAACTTGCTCTTGATTGACGAGGTTATATGGCGAATTGACATGGGCAGTTGAAAATCCAAAATCTAAGAAAATAATGTCTTGAAAAACTCATTTTTCTGGTTGCCCCGATCGAGAATTACCTCTATAATGAAAATCACGGTAATAAAACTAAACAATGTTTATTAAAACTCTCATATTCTGCTCAAGTAGAAAACTATATTAATATATAGTTACTTAGTAATTGAGAAAAAACATTAAATTGGCCGTAGTTATCATAATTATTTGGAGAATTCTGTAATGACTGTAGCAGTGGGACGCCCACAATCTCAGCGAGGGCCATTTGATGTCCTCGATGATTGGCTCAAACGCGATAGGTTTGTATTTGTAGGCTGGTCTGGTATACTCTTATTTCCATGTGCCTTCCTATCTATTGGAGGTTGGTTAACTGGGACTACTTTTGTTACTTCCTGGTATACCCATGGATTAGCTAGTTCTTATCTAGAAGGCTGTAACTTCTTAACTGTTGCAGTTAGTAGCCCTGCAAACAGCATGGGACATTCCCTACTATTCCTCTGGGGTCCAGAGGCTCAGTGGGACTTTGCACGTTGGTGTCAAATCGGCGGTCTGTGGTCATTCATTGCTCTACATGGTGCTTTTGCTTTGATTGGCTTCTGCTTACGTCAGATTGAAATTGCTCGTTTAGTAGGAATACGTCCTTACAATGCTATTGCATTCACAGGACCTATCGCTGTATTTGTCAGTGTATTCTTACTATATCCATTGGGCCAATCAAGCTGGTTCTTTGCACCTAGCTTTGGTGTAGCTGGTATCTTCCGATTCATCTTATTTTTCCAAGGATTCCACAACTGGACACTAAACCCGTTCCACATGATGGGTGTAGCTGGAATCTTAGGTGGAGCATTATTGTGTGCAATTCACGGAGCAACAGTTGAAAATACATTGTTCCAAGATGGCGAACAAGCTAACACCTTCCGTGCATTTGAGCCTACTCAAGCCGAAGAAACATATTCAATGGTGACAGCTAATCGTTTCTGGTCCCAAATCTTTGGTATTGCATTTTCCAACAAGCGCTGGTTGCACTTCTTCATGTTATTTGTACCAGTAACAGGATTGTGGATGAGTGCTATAGGTGTAGTAGGTTTAGGATTGAACTTACGAGCTTATGACTTTGTATCCCAAGAATTACGAGCAGCAGAAGATCCAGAATTTGAAACATTTTATACCAAAAACATTTTGCTGAACGAGGGTATCCGGGCTTGGATGGCTCCTGCAGATCAGCCACATCAAAACTTTATATTCCCAGAAGAAGTATTACCTCGTGGTAATGCTCTGTAATATGGCTTAATTTCTCACAAGGATTAGTCTGAAACTTATCCTGGAATAGCTTCTACAGCGATGAATATGTAGGAGCTATTTTTTTCTGAAAATTACTCCACTATTACCCATTCCTAAATGAGCTATTGCTTTTTTTCAATTGATAATTTATTTTTTGCTATTCCCTGAAAAAAAAATTAACCAGATAATTGCTTTCTCAAATTTTTGTGCTACTATAGAAAGAGTAAGATTAAGTAAACAAATAACCGCTCAGGGATAAAAGGAGGTGATGCCTATGCAAGATAGTAGTAAACGCATGGGTCACCTGGTTGGAAAATGCCGGCTGTGTGCTGGGGCTGCTCTCTAGCAGTTAGCCTTTGTTCCCACCCTGGGATCTATGAGGATTAACCTTAACCAGGCTGACCTAGGGTTCCTCCCGGCAGTCAGGTTCCAATCAAAGTGACCCCCTAGACCGCTCTTATCTGAAATTAGTGCTTAGGTATTTACCAAAACACTATATAAGGTAAGAGCGGATAGTTTTTTGAGTAATTTTAGGAATAAGTTCAATGAGTGAATTACTAAGTGTAGAAGAAATTAATGAACGTGCTAGTAAATTATCCGACTGGGAATTAGAAGGAAATAAGCTTAAGTGTGTAAAAAAATTTAAAGATTTTGTTGAAGCGATAGGTTTTGTCAATAAATTAGTAGATCCCGCTGAATCATCACAACATCATCCAGACTTAGAAATATCTTACAATAAAGTGACAGTTATATTAACAACCCATGATGCTGGTGGGTTAACAAAAAAAGACTTTAATATGGCTCAAATCATATCTAGCTTAGGTTAGTTTAACTTTAATAGTTTAGATAGAAGTTTAGTAATATAAAATTTTAGTTTAGACGACGAAAATATAGGTAAAATATATCACCTGGAGTAGAAAAATTCATTATCAATATAATATCAATTCAAAGAATATAAATTTTTCACCTAAGTTAAATACTTGCAATATTTAACTTAGGTGAATTTTTTTTTATTACTGATTATGAAATTAATAATTTGAAAACTCTTAGTATTTTTTTGTATCATAGGTTTTGGAAAAAGTCTGAGAGATAAAACTATAGCATTCCTATTTTTGGTAACAGGCGGGGTTTTCAGGTTTTTTATCTACTTTTTGATTACCCGCAATATAAGCGCGAATTACTATATACAGCCATTTCCGTTGTTATGAGGTACACCTGTCGTGGGCAAGATGCCCGCACTACAATATTTTAAGCATTTAGTCTGTACCTCATTTGCCCGAAATCTGCTGTATATGCTTAACTAAACTATGATGTTGATATTGATTGAGTCATTTGATTTGTACTTGATTGATAATTTAGCAATACTTAACTCATTGAATGTCTATGGGTATCTGGATTTATTTAGGGTTTGCTAAAAAATTTTTAGGGATAAGTATAGTAGTCAGGAAGAAAAGGAATTACATAGGAACTAGAAGGAATAATTGTCTGAGATTTTTGCACTATTAATCTGTTAAGTACCTGGACAGAATTAATTGTGCATTTTTGATTTCTCTGTCACAGAGCCATCGAAAGGATTAACAAAAAATATTATATATAAATAACTTTGTCCACCTACTTAAAAATATGAGTATTTTGAAATAGAGTAAGCGCAAAGCTGGCACTTTCTTTACAAAAAAAAAGGCTAAATAATCTACAGATAAAGGCTTTTATACCAAATCCCATGCATTAATGCTATACTTAATTAAAACTTCAGTTATTAAGTAATTACTTTAGTAGAATAACTGTTTTGCGGATTTTAGCTAAGTTAACATTAATTATTATTAATCTTTATATCATGTCCGGTAGGATCAGTCTTGTATAGAGAAGGTAACGAAGAAGGCTTTAGTTATCTAGGAGAGAAGGAAAAAGAAAGAAGAAAGAAGAAAAGGAAAAACCTTAAATATGGTAAATATTTACCCAACTTTTACACGGGACTATACCAGCGGACATGATATTACTTCTCTCCTAGTGGGGACGTTGCATAACAAAAATGTGTTTTCCGTTCCGGAATGCTCCACAAACATGTCGCGCAGCGTTAACGTTTACGATAGCATTCCGTAAGGAAAGTTGTGCGTTAGCTAAACGTCCCTACACTACCCTACTCAATCAAATGTAGAAAAGTTTTTGAGAAATGGTATTAGAGTTTATCAGGAAGTTATGTTTAGTAGACCATAATTAAAAATTTGTTGGCTAAACTACTGAAATTCAAGATTCTTACTTTAAAATTATATTCTCTGACTACACTTTCATAGGAAAAACAATTATATTAATTAGTATTCATCTAATTTAAGGTCAAGGCTCTTGACTAAGCCTCAACTATGCTCCAGTTAAATACACTTAAGTGGTTGCCGGAACCTACTGAGACCACAGAATTATTGATAGAGCAGCTACTAGATATTGGAGTTGCTTTATCTGACACTCATAATTTGGCTGAACTATTAAATTTAATATTATCCAAAAGTCGGGAGATAACTTGTAGTGATGCGGGTAGTGTTTACTTGGTAGATCAAGTCAATAGTACACAACAGAAGTTATTGTTCAAGGTTGCCCAAAATGATTCTTTATCAGAATCAGAATTTGCATTTCAGCAACTAGAATTACCTATGACATCTGAAAGTTTGGCTGGATACGTTGCTTTAACAGGTAATACTTTAAATTTACCAGATGTTTACAATCTTCCAGAAAATCTTCCCTATAAGTTTGATAAAAGTTTTGACGAGCAAACAAGTTATCGTACTTGTTCAGTATTGATTTTACCAATACAAAATCGACATCAGGAAATAATTGGAGTGCTTCAGCTAATTAACCGTAAACTTAAATCTGATGTTGTACTGACAAAAGAAAATGCCAAAGAATTAACTCAACCATACTCAGAATGGGAAGAGAGAATATTAATTTCTCTAGCCTCTCAAGCCGCTATATCTATAGAAAGAAATCATTTACAAGAAAATATAGAAAATTTATTTGAAGGTTTTGTCAAAGCATCAGTACAAGCAATAGAAGCTAGAGATCCTTGTACATCTGGTCATTCAGAGCGAGTAGCAAAATTAACGGTAGGTCTGTGTGAAGAAGTGAATATGATTACTAACGGTCTATTGTCGGCCATATCTTTTAATAGTGAGCAAATTCAAGAAATCCGTTACGCAGCTCTATTACATGATTTTGGTAAAATAGGCGTTCCAGAAGCTATTTTAACAAAACGCAAGAAATTATATGAAGAACAATTAGAGCTTATCCAGCAAAGGTTTTCTATAGCCCAACGTACTTTGGAAATGGAATCTGCTCAAACCAAGTACAAATATTTACTTGGACATTTGTCTGACATATCTCAACAACATACTCAAGAAAATTGTCCTTTGTGCGAAAAAATAGAAAACTTGGATTTAGAGTTAGAAGCAGCAATCACTGAGCTTAATGATTATTGGCAAATAATATTAAAGGCTAACGAGCCAGCAATTATAGCAGAAGAACCACTGAAGCAACTACAACAAATATCACTTTACACCTACAAAGACATAGACGGTAAAATTAAACCTCTGATTACAGCAGAGGAAATGGCTCAACTTGGAGTTCCTAGGGGTAATTTGACCCCTGAAGAACGACAAGCGATGGAAGCTCATGTAACAGATTCTTACGAATTTTTAAAGCGCATTCCTTGGACAAAAAATCTACAGAATATACCAGAAATTGCTTATGGACACCATGAAAAGTTGGATGGCAGTGGTTATCCTAGGGGACTAAAAGAAAAGGATATTTCTATTCAGGCTCAAATTATAGTTATCGCAGATATCTATGATGCTTTAACGGCTGGCGATCGCCCATATAAAAAAGGCTTACCTGTGGAAGTTGCTCTAAGAATTATGCGTTCTGAAGCAGCCGCGAATAAAATCAATAGCCATTTCTTGGAACTATTCGAGCAGAGACAAGTCTTTTCGATACTAGGACACAACAAGTAAGGTATACAAACTTCTATTAATAATAGAGAATGAACAAAATTTTTGATAAAGGTTGTTGATAAAAAGAAATTGTGATAGTCTGTCATTCATCTACCTAACTTATTTATATGGACAAGCTGGTATTTTTGTCATTCTCAGCTTGAGTATATCTAAAACCTAAAATCTTAAGGTAAAAAATCTAAATTTGTAGTAAAAGTCATAGAAGAGTCTGTTTGTGCTATAAAAAAGTCGAACAAATATCAAAATTTGTTCTAGGGTGGGAATTATTTTAATATTGCTCGAAACAAACCTAATTCTGGAAAGAGATATCTTGACTCTGAGAGAAAATTGGACTACCTGCTATTCAACTCCATTATTAATACCCAAATTTAGTATCTAGTGGAGATGCAGGACCATCAAGCAATAATTGATAATCCTACCCTAATGGAAAATAACTAAATAAAAGAGCAAAATAGTCTCTCTGTAATCGGTGTGAGGATGAGGGGAAAATGTCAAAAATATTCTGGAATTGTCTACTTTTTAGTCCAGCCGTCTTAGGAGCAACCCTTGTTGCATCCTCAACCGCTGTGGCAATTGAAAGTCAAGCAAATAATACAGTTATTCAGCCTCAAGCTGGAACAACTGAAAATTTATCAACAAATATAATAGATATACAGGGAACTGAATTATTAGCTCAAGTTCCTGGAACAAATTCTGCTAATTCCGTTGCCAATACACCAGCAACTACCATACGACAAATCAACAGATATGGTAGAGAAGGTCGCAATCTTCGTCAACCAGGTATTCGTAATCTTAACAGAATTAATGGTAGAAGAAGGACAAAAGGTCAAGTTACTTCTGTATCTCAACTCTCTGATGTTCAGCCTACAGATTGGGCATTTCAAGCACTACAGTCTTTAGTTGAACGTTATGGATGTATCGTTGGATATCCAGATGGTACTTACAGAGGCAACCGTGCTTTGACCCGTTTTGAATTTGCTGCTGGTGTTAACGCTTGCCTAGATAGAATTACAGAACTTTTACAAGCTGCTATAGCAGATACAGTAACTAGAGAAGACCTGGCTATTCTACAAAGGTTACAAGAAGAATTTTCTGCAGAATTAGCAATTCTCAGGGGTCGTGTTGATGCTCTAGAAGCTCGTGCTGCCGAATTGGAGGCTAATCAATTCTCTACAACTACCAAACTTAGAGGTGAGGTAATTTTTGCCCTTGTTGATAACTTTGAAGACCAAGGACAATATGGAGCCTTCAATGATAATACCCAGGATGAAGACCAAACGGTATTCCAATACAGGGCACGTCTGAATTTCAATACTAGCTTTTCTGGTCAGGACTTACTATTTACCAGGTTACAAGTAGGTAATGCTCAAGCGTTTAATCAATGGATAGCTGAATCTGAAGGGCAGCAAACCTTTAATATTCTCGACCGTACAGATGATACGGTTCAGCTAGATAAATTATTCTATAAGTTCCCTGTCAGAGATAACATCAGAGTAACTGTTGCTGCTAATAAGGTAAGTTGGTACGACTTTGTTCCTACACTTAATCCTTACATGGAAGACTTTGATGGAGGAAGCGGTTCTCTCAGTGCTTTTGGTCAAAGAAACCCAATCTATCGTTTAGGGGGTGGTAAAGGACTTGGAGTTGAGTATGATTTTGGTTGTAAAGACCAATATGCTTGTACCTATAGTCCATTTTCTGTATCTTTTGGCTACTTAGCAGCAGAAGGTGAAGACCCTCGCGAAGGAAAAGGTCTATTTAATGGAGACTATGCTGCTCTAGCACAATTAACATTTACTCCCATCAGAAATTTCCAAATTGGACTTACCTACAACAAAGGCTATTTTGGACCAGGGAATTTTGGATATGATGATGGTGCAGCTACAGGTCTAGGTAATAATCAAAGTTTCAATAGTGGATTTGTGGGAAGTGGTATTGCCAATAGTGTGTATGGTCTAAATGCTGGACTAAATGACCGCCGACCAGGTTCAGTCAATATTGCCAAGCCAGTTTCGACTAATGCTTATGGTGTAGAAATGTCTTGGCGAGCTGCTGATTGGGTAACCATTAATGGGTTTGGTATGTATCTTGATGGTAAACTAATTGGCTTAGGTGATTTTGAACAGTGGTCTTATGGAGCTACTGTTGCTTTCCCTGATTTATTTAAGGAAGGTAGTCTAGGTGGTATTGTTGTAGGACGAGAACCATACATGAATGATTTAGAAGTTCCTAGTGGGTTGGCTTCTGGATTGCGACAAGATATGTCATGGCACATTGAAGCATTCTACAAATATCAAATTACAAATAATATTTCAATTACTCCTGGTGTGACTGTAATTACAAATGCTAACCAAGATGATGATAATGATGAGTTAATTATTGGTACTATCAGAACTACCTTCCAGTTCTAGTGGTTAGTTAGAAAAATTAGGGTGGAAAATACCACCCTAAAAATTAATTGAATAATATTTACCAATGGATAATTAATAATTAGAGATAGTTTTCATAATTCATTATCAGGGGTTGGCGATAAATGACTTAGATTCTTTTAAGTGTATAAACTGGGTTTCTATAAGATGCCGATGCATTACTGACATATTTCTGTAAGCAACCAGGTCCAAAGTTGTACAAATTTATATTTCATAGCCTGATTAAAAGCCCATTATTCACTATTAATTAATAAGCCAGAATTAACCCCAAAATCTAATTTTTGCCTAAATGTATATTGTTCAGACTAAAATATTTATCGTAGCAACCGGATTTGTATCTCTAAGTCCTATATAATTAAATTTTTTATTTAGTAGAAGTTAGCAGTCAGAAGTAGATAAACAAAAATTAAAATAATTTTAAGTTCATTATACCTATTATTTGATTACTTAAAGTCTATTTTCTTGAGAATGACTACAGCTCATTCTAAAATTTAGATATTTTTGTTAATAAGTTTTATTTACCTAAAAATTTAAGGTATAAAGCTTCTCAATTCATTGATAAAAAGCCGTCGTTGTGCGGAACGCTAAACGCCAGATCCAATCGACCAAGAGAAGAAAAAATCCTTTTAGCCCACATTCAAATGGACTGTGCTTATTTCTAGCTGATAAATTTTCACTGCTTCTAACACCACAGAAATAAAAATCTGATTTAATCCTCTGCGATAAAGTTGGTCTAATAGCCGACCTAATTTATCATCATTAAAATACTCTGTTTTCACACCTTGGCCGATTAAATGTTCTATCGCTTTTCCCTCAAAAAATTGACTAAATAAATATAATGGAGATGAAACTAATCCTAACCCATTTAAGATCATTCCTTTGACTACTTGACCCACTGTTATTTTTTCTGGTAACTGAACTCCTAGTGCCACTACGCGGAATTCAAACTTCAAAATTCAAAATTCAAAAGTATTGGTTAGTAAGGCTTTTATGATTTTGTAACTGGTCAGTTATTTCTGTCATCCTGCACTAGGTAGTTGATTAATTTTCTGTTCGCTTGCCAATCTTCATCAATAATTCCTGCTACCAACCCTAGATGGTCTATGTGACTCACTTCTACTGACATTTTATCGTTTTTTTATCTTCACCTTTTGTCTAGAATTACAGTTTGAGGTTTTTTTTCTTGAGTCTAAATACTTACTCAAGTTTTACCATCTTTGTATACTACAATTTTGTCGTGCGGAATGTGGGATTTATATTTAGGCCAAAATATATATTGCTAAAAACATAAAGAAAAAACAAAAATGTATTAATTTGTCAAAATCAGTACATTATTTATCTATAAACTCAAGCAATCATAACTAAATGTTGGGTATCCTATTGCAAAAGTAGAAAAGAACTTGGATTAGGTCGCTATAAATTTATAGGTAGAATACAAAAAATTTGAAATGGTAGAGAATAGTATAGTGGTTTAGGAATAAACCTAAAATCTGTAATTAAATGTAAGCATTCAGCTATTAGCAGTTAGTTTTTCCTGTGAAATGGTGTTCAAAAGCAATCAAAGTAAAAATTAGCTTTAAATTAAATTTTGTGGTAATCAAGAGTTGATTCTGATCCCTGATAAATTAGCGCTATATTTACTAATGTGCTTTTACCTATTACTTTTAATTAAACCTAAGTCTCTCAATATTGATTCGGACTATCGAGCCAATGAAGCTTATGGCTGATGTCTAAATTATTACCATTTTCTATCATGTTATTAATAGAACCCTAAGCTTAAAATTAGTGATAAATATATCATGCGTATTGCTCATAATATTACAGAATTGGTAGGTCGCACACCCCTAGTACAACTCAATCGTATTCCTCAAGCAGAAGGTTGTTTAGCAACAATAGTAGTAAAGCTAGAAGGAATGAACCCCGCAGCTTCAGTCAAAGATCGTATTGGTGTAAATATGATTAATGTAGCGGAGCGCGAAGGTTTAATTGCACCAGGCAAAACAACTTTGGTTGAACCAACCTCTGGAAATACAGGTATTGCTTTGGCAATGGTGGCTGCTGCTAGGGGTTACAAGCTAATTTTGACCATGCCAGAAACAATGAGTATGGAGCGTCGTGCTATGTTACGCGCTTATGGAGCAGAGTTAGTCTTAACTCCAGGTAGTAAAGGTATGACAGGCGCGATTACCGAAGCACAAGAAATTTTGGATTCATCCCCTGAAAAATATTATATGTTGCAGCAATTTCAGAATCCAGCTAATCCAGAAATTCATAGTAAAACTACAGCACTAGAAATCTGGGAAGATACAGATGGTAAAGTAGATATTTTGGTCGCTGGTGTTGGTACTGGTGGGACAGTTACAGGGATTACAGAGACAATTAAAGCAAGAAAGCCAGAATTTCAAGCGATCGCTGTTGAACCTCAGAACAGTCCAGTATTATCTGGTGGAAAACCTGGGCCACATAAAATTCAAGGAATAGGAGCTGGTTTTGTGCCAGATGTGTTGGATACAAAGATTATTGATGAAGTAATTCAGGTTCCTGATAGTGACGCAATTACCTATGGTCGTCGCATAGCAAAAGAAGAGGGTATTCTGTCTGGTATTTCTACAGGAGCTGCTCTTTGTGCAGCTATTGAAGTCGGTAAGCGTCCAGAAAATGATGGCAAATTAATAGTAATGATTCAGCCTAGTTTTGGGGAGCGTTATTTAAGTACCCCACTTTTTCAAGAACCAGAACAAACTATGGCTACAGTCTAGCTATCTGAAATCTGGGTAATTAGTAACTATTTAACCACCTGAATAAATTCATTTACATAGATATTGAGGTTTCACCCCAATATCTATTTAGGCTTTGCGCTCAAAAGTCGTTTTGCCAAGGCAGGGAGTAGGGAGTGGTTAAGAGTCAAGAGAAACAGGGAGTTATAGAGAAGGTATGCTGAAAAATCATACCTTAATTTTTCTCCCTAACTCTTACCCAAATACTAACTTTTTGGGCGTTGCTGAGTGGTAATGATTTTTAGATTAAGTATCAACGAAAAACATAAGTTTTCCGAAACCCCACTTTTTGAGCCTTATCAGCCCAAAATCTCATATTTTTTCCGGACTTGAAAATGCTTAAACCTTTATCTACCAATACTTTTATATTTAATCAGTAAGCCCTATGTAATTAATTTAGTCTACCTGCTTAGTTACACTGTTGTTAAATATTATAGTAATTAGGACTTACTCATAGAATTACTAAAAACTATAGTGGTATATAATTCTCTAGGTTTTTAGCTGAAGTAATGTGTAAGTCCTAACTAATTTTGGATTATGGTATATATAGACTTACTGTTGAGCATTGTAGTGATAGGGAATTTTATTCTTAGAGCTTCTTGGAGGAGACATAGTACATCGGGAGTATAATACAAAAAGTCCACTTCATACTTTAAAGTTGCTGTAGCATATGTTACATGAATATTAACTGTATATCAAGGAAAGTTAGGCTAGAGATTTTAAATATATTTTCTCCAACTAACATTTGTTCAAAACCTATTTATGCTCTATATAGCAAGCCTAAATAGGTTATGACAAATCAAAAAGTAAATAAAAAAAATGAAACTCCCACCAGTTAAGTTTTCCCAGTTAAATGTTCTCTAAAAAGCACTAATATTTTTGACACGAATAAAATAGGATTGCTATATATTATATTATTGTAGTTATTGAATAGAAATGGTTCATGGTAACTTGTAATTATTATAAAATTTTAGATATTACTCCTACAGCAACTCAGGTACAAATTAAACAGGCATATCGTCGTTTAGTCAAGTTATTTCACCCAGATATTAATACAGATTTAGCAGACCATGAAAGTATTATTAGAATTAATGAAGCCTATGAAGTATTAGGCGATCCCCAACGCAGAAAATCTTACGATTATCACCAACTTAATCAAAATTCTCACAAATATAGAAAAAATAGCCAATATTATCAAAAACACTATACAAGAGGTAAGAATGTTGATGAACACCTGCAAAAATGGTTAAATCAAGTCTATAAACCAGTCAACAAAATTATAATTTCAATACTGAAACCTCTAAAAAGTGAAATTAATGATTTGGCTGCCGATCCTTTTGACGATCAATTACTTGAATCTTTTCAAAATTACTTAGAAAGTTGTCGGGAACTACTTAAAAAAGCTCATAATTTATTTAATTCTCTGCCAAATCCATCTAATTTTGCTGGAGTAGCAGCTAACTTATACTATTGTTTAAATCAAGTTAGTGATGGAATAGATGATTTAGAATTATTTACTTTAAATTACGATGATTACTATCTACATACAGGTCAAGAATTATTTAGAATTGCTGCGAGATTACGCGAGGAAGCACAACTAGCAATAAAAGGAATTTTATAAGTTTTTATAGATGAATAATATCCTAGTAATTGGCGTAATTAGCAAAAATTAGTATATTATTTAATTAAATTCCAAAAATAGTTTGAATCCGGTTTCTAATCCGATTAAAGGGAGTATTATCTGGGGAACTCATATCCAATAATCCTAATTCCTGTAATGCTTGTCGGCGTTCACAAAGCTTTTGAGAAATATCAACAGCTAAACTGGGATGTTCTTCTAAAAGTCTTTGCAAATCATGTTGTTCTATCACAAATAAAATTGAATCTTGGAGAGTTTTGACTGTAGCTGTACGAGGAGAACCCAATAACAAAGACATTTCTCCAAAAAATTCTCCTTCGTGGAGAGTGGCGATATATTTATCAGTTTTTTCAGAAATCACTTCAACAACACCAGAAAGAATAATATAAAAAGAAGATCCCACATCATTTTCCTGACATATAATTTGTCCTTCAGGGAATAATTGTCTATAGCCATATTCTATTAATTGTCGAAGCTTTAAATCAGTAAAATTTTCAAAATAAGTGACTCTCTTAAGTAAATCACGCAAATTCCAATTGCTAAGAGATTTTGGTATTTCCTTTTGAGCTTGAGGTTGAATACTATTCTGTTTCTGCTCCAAAGCAATACCATCCCGATCAAACACTTCAGTTTCAATGGTATTGGTAATATTAATATTATTAAATAATATACTTAAATCTTGTGGATTTTTTAACCATAAATCTCGCTGAGGAAAGGGAATAACTATATCTCGCTGATTTAATTCATGCTCAATCAAAAAATTTAAAGAACTTTTAATTGGATCTCTATCTTGAGGATGCTTAATCCAAACTAATAACTCAAAATCTAAAGAACTATCACCAAAACCTTTAAACCATACTTTTGGAGAAGGATTCTTCAATATATTTCTTTCAGTTCTAGCAACATCTAATAATGTTTCCATTACTAGCACTGCGTCACTGCCATAAGCAACTCCAACTGGAATATGAAGACGACTTTTAGGATCTTTGTAACTCCAGTTAATAATATTATTTTCGACAAATTTAATGTTAGGTACAATTACAAATATACCGTCAAGAGTACGCACCATTGTAGAGCGAATAGAGATACTTTCTACTATACCTAATAAATTATCTACTTCAATAAAATCTCCTACTTTAATTGGCTGTTCAAATAATAAGGTTAAACCACTGATAAAGTTACTCGCAAGATTTTGTAGTCCAAAACCAATTCCAATTCCTAAAACACCAGCAAAAACAGTAAGAGTTCTTAAGTCTATACCTGCTCTTTGTAAAATAATTAAAATTCCTAAAGTTGCGACTAGATAAATAATAACTGTGGCGATCGCTTCTTTACTACCTCGGTCTAAACCCATAGGAGTTAGTAGTAATCTCTTGATTCCTGCACCTATATTTCGAGCAAGAATTAAGACTGCGATAGCTAATAGAATTAATCTGACAATTGCACTTATCGAAAGATGATTATCTCCAATATAAAAAAGTGGAGTTGTTAATACTCTAGATAAGTTTTGAAACCATTGTTGTCCTTGTATAAAAAAAACATTCATACTTTACTTATTTGAATTTTTTTTTACTTATATAGCAATCCTATTTCAATTCTAATATTTTGGTGATAGTGGCGATTCGCACTTCGGCTGTCGCCAGTATTAACTATTATAAAAATTCTCACAAGTCATTTAAGATTGCTATAGCAATCCTATTTTATTAGGGCGTGTCATCTAAATTGGAGATGTGAACATAAAATTAAATATGCCAAGCAACAGAGAACAATAAAAAATAATTAAAGAAGAGCTTGGCAGTATAAAAAATTATTTGTAAATTAATAAAATACCAATTTCTCAAAAAATGTTATGAATAATAAGTGCCTATAGAAAATTAATTATAAATTCTACTGACTCGCTCTTGCTTATTCCCAGATGAACTGTTATTTCTCTCAACTAGGAAATTGATTTTGCAGGACTACCGATCGGGACTTAATTTTACAGTCAGGAAGAGATATAAATCTAGTTTTACTAACATCACATCCATCGAAAAAATCAGGAAAGTGATAATTTTGTAAATCAATAAGAGCTAAAAGTAAAAAAAATTAGCTATTCTAATCGATATTACATATTTATAATCATTAACCAGGAAAAAATTCCCTGGCTAAAATAATAGGTAAGTCTTCTCTACTTTAAAATAGTCTTGGAGACAATTCTTGTTTTTTTCCGGTCTGCTTCTGAAAGTTCTCCTCCATCTTGTAAGCGAGTAGCACTGGTTTGTAAAACAGTTGCTGCTCCTGTATCTCCCATTTGTAATGCTGTTTTAGCTGCTGTTTGTAACATTGTAGCTGCACCTGCTCTATCGCCCTGTTGTAATTTTGTTTCAGCTATTTGAGTTTGCCTATATTTTGCTAAAGCTAAAATATGATTTTGTACTTGAGGGTTGAGTTGAGGCTGGTATTTTTGCATAACATTAGCTTCAACTAAAATTGACTTTGAAAGTAAATCTTTCTGACTTTGAGCAGGGTCATCATAACGAATTTGTAATTCAGCAATTGTTTGTTTTCCTTCTGGTAATTGCCCAATATAAATATTAACTAAAACAACTCTTTCTACATCTTTCATTAAATCTCCCAGTCTAACCATAAACCCATTAGCCTCTTTTTGTACTGGCAATTCAATAGTATCTGGTGCAACTTGGGCAATAGGTTTAAGTTCTGCTAACCTAACTTTAGGCATTAAAGAAAATCTTAGATAAGAGTTAGTAAGTCCTACAGATTGAATCCGATTAAATAATTTTCCAAACTCTTCTATTGCCTGTTCTGGTCGTTGAATATAGGCAAGAGTTCCCCCTGCAGCATCAGCAATTTTTTCCAAAATATCTTGATTCCAATCATCACCAAATCCTAAAGAATTTAGAGTTAAATTGTAGTCTATTGCCAACTTTGCTAACTTAAGACAACGGTCATTATCTCCATGTTCATTTTCTCCATCAGTTAATAGAAAAGCTTGGGAAATAGAATCTTTTTGACCCTTACCTAACTCTTCTATTCCTAACTTTAAACCCTCATCAATAGCAGTACCACCAGAAGCTCTTAACTTATTAATTTCACGCTTAATACTAACAGAATCATTAATAATTTGATTCCTAACAATTACTTTAGCGCGATGGTCAAAAGCCACAACCGAAAGGCGATCGCCTTTCTTCAATTTCTCCACAAGTTGTCCTGCTGCTTGTTTGACCGTTTCTAGTGGTCTTCCTTCCATAGAACCACTGTGGTCTAAAATCAAACAGAGGTTTAATGGTACAGTTCTTTCTAATTCATCAGCTATAGCCGAAATAGATAAGGCCACTTGCCGTTGAGATGAAGATTGAGAGGCATCAATATTAGTATCGTTGAGAGCTGAATTTAGATTAACTTTCATAAATGTACTAGGAATGTTTCTACTACTTATTTAAAGATATCTCCACAAATATAGAGAAAAATTTCGATATAGCAATCCTATTTCATTTGTAATATTTTTGTGGTAGTTAGTAGTCAGTAGTCAGAATTTTCAAGGTTTGGAGTTAAGATTAACGGTCAGAAAAATTATTATAACCAATTTAGGATTGCTATATAAATATCAAGAAAATTAGTTGGTTAACAAGATAGATAATTCTGGCAAAATCTGCATCTATAGAAAAAACATTATCTCTGCTAAATGTTGACTCAAAAATTCAAGTAATGGTAAACCTACCATTCTTGCCCAATAATTATGGTAAAATCCACACCTAGACAAAAAAACTTGTTTTAGGTAAAAATATCAGAGTTACATTGTAACCGATCAAGAGGATAACTAATAACCAATTGTATCCGCTACAATAATATTACCCAGGCTAACATAATCAAAAGATAGTACAATCACTATTAGGAATTATCTGATGAAATTACCAATCAAAGCAGTTCAATCAAGCAGTTACTACGGAGACTCTTCTTTTAGGACACCACCTCCTGATTTAGAATCTTTAATGTTAAAAGAACGAATCGTTTATTTGGGGTTACCATTATTTTCATCAGATGAAGTAAAAAGAAATATAGGCATTGATGTTACTCAATTAATTATTGCTCAATTACTTTATCTACAATTTGATAATCCGGAAAAACCAATTTATTTTTATATCAACTCTACTGGTACTTCTTGGTATACAGGAGATGCAGTTGGTTTTGAAACAGAAGCATTTGCTATTTGTGACACCATGAGTTATGTAAAGCCACCAATTCATACAATATGTATTGGCCAAGCTATGGGTACAGCAGCAATGATTTTGTCAGCAGGCACAAAAGGATTTCGGGCAAGTTTGCCTCATGCTACCATCGTTCTCAATCAAGCAAAAACAGGAGCAAGAGGTCAAGCAACAGATATTTCAATTAGAGCAAAAGAAGTTTTAGCTAATAAGACAACTTTTCTAAATATTCTCTCTAAAAATACTGGTCAATCAATAGAAAAAATTTCTAAAGATACAGATAGAATGCTCTATATGACCCCCGAAATAGCTAAAGAATATGGTTTAATTGACCAAGTTTTAGCAAGTAGAAAAGAATTGCCAAAACCTCTACCTGCTACTCTTTAAATTCTCAATAAAATTAACAAGTTTTGGTAAGTAGAAAATAATTACCAATATAATATCTTGACCTAGAAAATCAGGTATCACACCTCCCCTTTTAAGGGGATGAAAAAAATTAATTTCAGTTAAGATGTACTGATAACTGGTAACTAATAACTGAAATAAGTCCTCAATAAAATTAAACGGAAAAAATATTATGCCTATAGGTGTTCCTAGTGTTCCTTATCGTCTTCCTGGCAGTCAGTATGAAAGATGGATAGATATTTATACTCGTCTAGGTCAGGAACGAATTATCTTTCTCGGTCAAGAAGTGACGGATGCTCTAGCTAATAGAATCGTAGCTTATATGTTGTATTTGGACTCTGACGATCCAAATAAGCCCATTTATCTTTACATCAATTCTCCTGGTGGCTCTGTAACAGCAGGATTGGCAATATACGATACTATGCAGTATATCAAAGCAGATATCATTACTATATGTTTGGGTTTAGCAGCTTCAATGGGTTCATTTTTATTAGCTGCTGGAACTAAAGGTAAAAGACTAGCTTTGCCTAACTCCAGAATTATGATTCATCAACCTATGGGAGGTACTCGCGGTCAAGCTACGGATATTGAGATTGAAGCTAAAGAAATTCTGCGTGTTAGATCGGTATTAAATAATATGTTGGCAGAGCGCACAAGTCAATCTTTGGAAAAGATAGAAAAAGATACCGATCGCGACTATTTTATGTCTGCTGAAGAGGCGAAAGAATATGGTCTAATTGACCAAGTAATTGAAGAACGTTAAAGTTAATGGATAATTGATAATGGATAATTAATCATTAACAATTAAAAGTCTATCTCAGGAACTTGATAATTGCGTTGGTAAACGTAAAGCGTTGCTAACAGAAATAATTATCCATTGTCCATTATCCATTATCAATTGTTAAATATGAATATTGCAGATTATTATCGACAATTAGGGCTAAACTTAGGAGCTACTTTAGGAGAAGTAAAGTCTTCTTATCGGCGATTAGCAAGAATTTATCACCCAGATGTTAACCCAAAAGATCGGCAAGCTAAAGATAAGTTTATTGCAGTGACAGAAGCTTACAAAATTTTGCTGAGAGTTGCTCCTCTTCAAACAGAACCACCATATAATTCTACTCCAACATCAACAACTAATAAAAAGTCAAAATCAGAAACTTCACCTCCAAGACAAACAAAAGTTAGGGTAACTTATAAGCAAGAAAAAGATAAAAATCAATCCCACACCTCAGAAGTAGAAAAGCAACTTAAAAAAAATTATTACTTACACTTAAAGCAACTATTAAAATATAAAAGATATCCTCGGGCTGTTGCTCTAGTAGAAGGTTTAGCTCAGAGAATGCCACAAGATTGGGAAGTCCGACAGTGGCAAGCTATCGCCTATCAACGTTGGGCACGTCACCTCATTAGTGAGAGAAAACTAGATAAGGCCAGAAACTATTTGAAGAAAGCTCTTAAAACAGACCCCCAAAACCGGGCTCTCTCGGCAGAGGTAGAACATGATTTTCGTCAATTGGAAAAGATTTATTAATTATCAGCAGATTTGATTAATAATTGTCAATAGCTTTCAATAATTTAGAATTTAGAATTTAGAATTAGCTCTCCTTAAAAAGAAGAGGATTGACGAACAGAAAAATTTTTATTTATTATCCCCTTAAAAGGGGAGGCTTTAAACCACAATATTTCGGTAAAAAATGACTTTAAAATGTTGAAGCAAGAAGCAAAATTACCCACCCCCATACGTTCCCGGGAGGGGAGCTAGAAGGGTTGGTCAGATTTTACCTAGTTTTGCGAGAATTGTGTAGGTATTGTACAGCAGTATAAAATATATAGCAAATTAGGTTACAACTGATAGGGTAAATATTTTTTGCTTATTCCCTATTCCCTATTCCCTATTCCCTATTCCCTATTCCCTATTCCCTAAAAACATGACAGACATAAATCAAGAATTTCAAACAGCTCTCAAATTCCAAAAAGAGGGAAAGTTACAAGAAGCAGAGTCGATATATATAAACATACTAAAATCTGATAGTAATCATGTAGCTTCCTTAATTAATCTTGGTTTAATAGAGCAGGGAAAAGGAAAACTAGATGAAGCAACTCAGTTCTATAAATATGCCTTTTCCTTAGAGCAAAATAATATATCTCTCTTGTATCTTTTAGCAAGAATTACACAAGAATTAAACCAATTAGATGAAGCTATTGTCTACTGGCAAAAATTAGTAGAACTTAAACCAGATTCTGCTTTAGAATTTTATGGCAATATTGGTAATAGTTTAGTTCAACAAGGTAAATTTGACGAAGCACTAAATTATTTTTGTCGTGCCCTAGAAATATCGCCCAAGAGTTTTCAAGCTCATCAAGCGATCGGTAATTTGCTGATTAGACAAGATAAACTTTTGGAAGCTAAATCCGAATTTAGTAAAGCATTAGAAATTAATCCTAATTATCAAGCTGCAAAAGTTTGGTTGACTTTAGTTGATAAGTTACTTAAGGGAGATAATCTAGTTTCATTCAATTATCAAAATACTCCCATAAAGTTTGAAATAACGGGCAAAAATCTAGCAGTTGAAATTGCCAATGTTGGTGGAAATTTTTATGAAGTAGCTGAGTTAGAGTTTATTCGGCAGAATCTAAAATCATCAAATCCAGTTATTATTGATATTGGAGCAAATACAGGGAATCATTTAGTCTACTTTGCTAAAATTATGCAGGCAGCAAAAGTAATTCCCATAGAATTTCATCCAGAAATTATTGCAACGTTGAAGAGACATATCTCAATTAATCAAGTCAGTAATATTTACTTATCTGAATTAGGTTATGCTATTGGCAAAAATCGTGGTACATCTTTTATCAAAGAACATCCTGCTAAAGATTTTTGTTTAACAGAAATTGCTGATAATATCATCAATGGTACAGAGGTAGTAGTTGTAACTTTAGATGAATTAATTAAAGAAAAAGTAGACTTTATCAAAGTTGATGTACAAGGTACAGAAATAGACGCTTTGGTAGGAGCAAAAAATTTAATATCTACTTATCAACCTGATATGCTAGTTGAAGTTGCCAAAAATCATATTAAGGACTTTCGGAAATTTTTAGAGGCAGTCAAATATCAAACTATTAAGGCTTTCGATCATGGAAGATATGTTAACTTCTATATTAAATCTACTAACTAAAACTAAAATTTAGATTTGCTCGAAGTATATGGTAGTCATTTCAGTTATCAGTTAACAGCACCTCGCAGTTGTTGCCTGAGACTTGAAATACTTACAGCAGTTTCGGAGTTAGTGAGGTACAATTTTTTAGGACTTTAGGCAACAGGCACTATTGCTACAGACAACAGATAATTAATTAAAGTGTACCTCACCATCCTAAAAAGTGCTGTAAGTTTATTTTTTTCCCCTATCCAAGGGGAGGCTTGAGACCTTATTTTTTGTCAAAGTATATAGCATTCCTATTTTGCTGGTATAGAAAATATCGGGAAAAAAGAAAATAGGTAACAGGCAGAATAATGCTAAACTTCTTATCTGTTTTAGAATTTTTTGCAAATAATTTAGGCTTGCTATAGATGAGAAAATTAGTTCATTAATGGATAATTAGGGTTTGCTGAAAAAGTTTTATGGGTAAGGGTAGGAGTCAGGAGACAGGATAAATGGAAATTATAGGGGAGGTACTCGAAAAATTATTCCTCAATTTTTCTGTCATAATCATCTCAAAATACTAACTTTTTGCAGCTCTATCCACCAAAAAGCTGGTACTTTTTAAGGGCTAAAAAAT
>JBCDJM010000030.1:0-42203 GCA_038747755.1 Cyanobacteria bacterium P01_H01_bin.35 | reverse complement strand
TTATTGGCAAGTCATCAGCTCTTTCCGATTGGGTTTCTTTCAATTCAGGACTTCTCTATTCTCTCAACTACTTGCCTAGATTATACTTGAGAGCATTTATTTGGCTACATATATTTGATTTGAGCGAACCGTGAGTAATTATCCGGACATGATATAATTACTAGAGTTGTCGCTTTATAAGGTAAAGTAAGTAAAGTAGGGTATTTGAAATGGGACAATGTTAGATATCAATCGGGTGCTAAAAGAAGACCGCCTATTAAGGGCATTGACTGGGCTAAACCGTAAAGCATTCGATGAATTATTACAAGCTTTTTGTGTCCAACTTAATTCCGAAGCGATATAGCTGCCGCTAGGCTCCGCCAACGCTACAATGCAAAAACATCGACTACGAGCTATAGGAGGAGGACGAAAAGCCCGATTGTTAGAGCCTAAAGACAAGCTATTTTTCATATTGTTCTACTTTAAATGCTATCCTACCTTTGATGTGGCCGGATTATTATTTGACCTACACCGCAGTCGAGCACACCGTTGGATGTTAAGGCTACAACTACTGCTGGAGAAGGCATTGGGAAGAAAAATGGCCTTGCCAGAACGTAAAGAGCGAGAGTATAGAGCAGTTCATAACTATGTTTCCATGTGTCAAAGAAGTGATGATTGATGGGACAGAGCGACCTATTCAACGTCCTCAAGAGCAACAGAAACAGAAAGATCATTACTCAGGTAAAAAAAAGCGCCACACTCGTAAACATCTCATCCTCACAGATCGGGATCGACGAGTCCTGGTACTATCAAAAGCAGGAGAGGGTAAGGTTCATGGGCATTCGACAGTTAGATGAAGAGAAATTGGCAGATTTTGTCCCGGATGAAGTAACAATTCATGTCGATTTAGGCTTTCAGGGATTACAAAAGGAATTTGTCAACATAAAAATTCCCAGGAAAAAGCCGAAAGGAAAAGAATTGACTGAGCAAGAAAAACAACTAAATCGAGAAAAAAGTAGTGTCCGCGTCAAATGTGAACACACCATATCAGGCATCAAGAGATATAACGCAGTGAAAGCATTGTACAGAAATCACATTAAAGATTTAGACGTTCGCGGAGCGTGGCGTCAGCCGTATCGCTTGATGTTAACTGCCGTAGGACTCTGGAATTTCTATCTAATGGCAGCATAAATGGATGGGTAAAACCAGAATCTTGCGATCGCAACTTTCAGGGTTTTATTTAGCGACAAGTCTAATTACTATATTTAAGTCATTGCGACTGGAACGGAGTGGAAGGAAGAATCTGCTGTATGTGGGCGGAGATTGCTTCCTATCGTCGCAATGACAACTATTCAACCGGATTTTATATTACTCCCCACTCCCCATTGCCTCCCCTTCCCCACGAGGATCTACCGCTCCCTCCAACATCCCACTCTCATCTACCACAACTACATTTGCATTACCCCAACCATCTCGCATTTCCACATTATGTCCGCGCTGTTTCAACTCATTCACAGTTGCCTCACTAAACCCCCCTGTTTGCAACCTCAAATTATCTGGCAACCATTGATGATGAAAACGGGGAGCAGATACAGCTTCCGCAGCATTCATTTTATATTCCAATACATTCAAGACAACCTGCAAAACTGTCGTAATAATTGTACTTCCCCCAGGGGAACCAGTCGCCATAATTAACCGACCATTTTCTGTAACAATAGTAGGAGTCATACTAGACAAAGGAGTTTTTTTCGGAGCTACAGCATTCGCCTCACCCCCCACCAAACCATACAAATTTGGCACCCCAGGAGCAGCAGCAAAATCATCCATCTCATTATTTAACAATATTCCTGTACCAGCAGCTACCACTCCAGCACCAAAACTACCATTAATTGTATACGTCATACTAATAACATTGCGCTCTTTATCCACCACAGTCAAATGAGTAGTATCGGGAGACTCCCAAATATGACTCCTCAAAACTTCCGGTGATGCTGGTTGTACTTCACTCGAACGTCTGACTTGTTTGAGATTAATTTCCTCACGTCGTCGTTGAGCATAACTCAAGCTAGTCAACTCCTTGACAGGCACTTCTACAAAATCTGGGTCTCCCAAATATTTAGAGCGATCTGCATAAGCAACCCGCATTGCTTCAGTCAATAAATGAATAGTATCAGGATTTTCCCTACCCCACTGTTGCAAGTTAGTCTCTCCCACAATATTTAACATTTGCAGTAGATGTACTCCTCCAGAAGATGGTGGCGGCATAGCACAAACTTTCGCTTGCCGAAACTTGCCACAAATAGGTTCGCGCCATATTGGTGTATAATCTTTCAAATCTTCTAAAGTAATTAGACCTCCCGCTTTTGCCATATCAGTAGCGATCGCCTCAGCAATTTTACCTGTATAAAAGCTTTGAGGATTTTCAGCAATAGTTTCCAAGGTTTGAGCTTTATCAGTTTGAATCAATAAATCTCCCGGTTGATATACTTCGCCATTCTTAGTAAATATATCCCTAGCTGCCGGATTTTTATTAATTACCTCCAACCGTCTCTCCAGTCTACTAACGAAGCGATCGCTTACCTCAAATCCATCACGAGCATAACGAATAGCTGGTTCTAGTAATTCTGACCAGGACAACTTACCATAGTATTTATGAACATTATACAATCCGGCCACAGTTCCTGGGACTCCCACTGCTAAATGTCCATCTAAACTTGCTCTTTTATCTACTTCTCCCTTTTCATTAAGATACATATTTCGGGTTGCTGCTTGAGGCGCTCTTTCACGAAAGTCTAAAGCTTGAATTTTATATTGTTGAGTCTCAGAATTTTCTGGAGGAGTTCCCAATAACAAAAAACCTCCCCCTCCAATACCCGCCGAAAATGGCTCTACTATTGAAATGGCAAAGGCAGTAGCAACCCCTGCATCTACCGCATTACCCCCTTTTTCTAGCATTAACTTTCCTGCTTCACTAGCTAGAGGGTGAGCTGAAACTATCATACCTTCTTTGCTCCGTTTTAATTCTGCTAGAGGTAGAGATTTTTGAGAATTGGAACTACAGCCAAAAAGTGATATAGAAACAGCTACACAACTAAATATTAGTATATAACTTTTAGTCTTAGGAAATCGAATCTGAGGCATTTAGCAACTACTGGGATTAATAATAATTATTCTTACTTCCTAAATTTACCAAAATAGTTAGGTCGCGCAACCCCGACTTTTAATCAGTTAGCCTCCTAAGTCTGAACTCCATTTCTTATCCCGTGCAGCTAAACAGTTGCACAAGCAAGTGCGGCAGCTATATACGTTCATGCAACAAAGTCGCCTTTAAGACTAAAAAGTTAGGACGGCTGGCAGACAAGCACAAAAAGATACAGGTACAATTATTCCTCCTACTTTCGGAGGTCTTCCCACACTTCCAACACTTCCCACACTCTCTTGACGGACTACCAAAATAATTAAAGTCATAGTCTAACTTTTAACTTCTGACTTCTGACTTCTGACTTCTGACTTAATATAAAGAACTGGCCTATCAACCAATTAAATTTATCAAAATATACAAAAATGCCTTAAAATTTTATTTATGACTATTACAATTTTATTAAAAACTAATACTGTTTTAGATTTTTGTGACTAATTGACTAAATTTAGGCTTTTTTAAACAAAAAATAATTCTTAAACTGTATTTAAAGTAGAATAATCCTTTCTTACCACAAAATATTGTAATTGTCAAGAAAAAACTTTTATAGTTTTAAATTATGGAATGGCAAGAAAATTCTGGTAATTGGGTATTAATACCTTCTCACCCCAAAGCAGTCATACATTTTTTGGGTGGAGCGTTTGTCGCAACTGCACCCCATGTCACTTATCGTTGGTTATTGGAGATTCTAGCAAATCAAGGCTATGCAGTAATAGCTACTCCTTTCATCAATACTTTAGACCATTTAGCCATGGCTAAAAATGTTCTCAGCACTTTTGAGAATTGTCTTAGTCATTTATATGCTAGTAGAATACTTAGGAAAAAATCTTTACCTATATATGGAATAGGACATAGTATGGGATGTAAGTTACATTTACTTATGGGTAGTTTATTTTCCATAGAAAGAGCTGGCAATATTCTTATATCTTTCAATAATTTTGCAGCTCGTGATGCCATCCCCCTGGTCGAACAAATATCTTCTGTAGTGAAACTAGAATTTACTCCATCCCCAAAAATGACAAACAGCCTAATTCAAAAACGTTATCAAATTCGGCGCAATTTATTAATTAAATTTAATGATGATGATTTAGATCAAACCCTTCGTTTGAGCGATCTATTACGACTGCGTTTTCCCAGTATGGTAACAGTTCAGAGATTAAACGGAAACCACTTGACACCCTTGGGTCAGGACTTAAGTTGGTCTGTAGGAAAAGTGTATACCCCTGTAGATGCCGTTGGTCAATGGCTGAAACAAGAGGTGTATCGGGACTTAAATCAACTTAAACGTGAAATCCTACTTTGGCTGAACCCCCTAGCACCAATATCATAGCCTCATCCTGATAAATTCCTGATTTAGGTATTACCATCAAAAGTATTATTTTGTTCTGGAGAATATGGCAAATAATTTTTAGCAATTAACAAACAGTTACGATTATCAGATGTACGGGTATAACTAATATCGTCTGCTATAGCATACATTAATTTTATACCCCGTCCACCGCCAACAAAAATATCTGTTTGAGTGGGTTGCTCTTTTAGCCATTTGAGCAAGTCAAAAGGCTGACCATAATCCCAAATTCTAATTTCTAGGTAGTCAGTATAGATTTTAACTTCAATATCTATAAGTGTTTTTGTAGGTAAATATTTATGGGCATGACGAGTTGCATTAGTAAAACCTTCAGCTAAAGCCAGCTCACATTCTAACCAAACTTTTTTGGGAATTGATGCTTGGTGCAACTGCTCAAACCATGATAAAATTCTGTCATTTTCTCCTAGGTCTGAACAAACTTGCAAATTGGCTTGATGAAACTTTGGTAATTTATCAGAATCTTTTGCTTTACTCACACTTCGCTTCTCAAGTAAAAACATAATATTTCAGGTTGTTAATCACAACCAGGAAAATTTTCTAACAAGCCTTGAGATGTCATATATAGCAGTCGAAGCCAAGATTAGGACATTTCTAAATCCTGTTAGCGGTTTTCCCTATACGACAAATCCTTTGATAGTTTACTATTCCCTATTCCCGTTTCGCGTAGCGCTATAATAGTTTCAGACTGACAAAATTCAGATTTTGAGAGAATCTGAATTGTTATTTTTTTGGGAATATAGCCAATAATTTTTAGCAATTAACAAACAGTTACGATTATCAGATGTACGGGTATAACTAATATTATCTGCTATAGCAGACATTAGTTTTATACCCCGTCCACCAGGAGCAAATATATCTGGATCTGGTTGTACTTTTAACCATTCTGTCAAGTCAAAAGGCTGACCATAATCCCAAATTCTAATTTCTAGGTGGTCGGTATACATTGTAACTTCAATATCTATAGGTGTTTCTGTAGGTAAATATTTATGAGCATGGCGAGTTGCATTAGTAAAACCTTCAGCCAAAGCCAACTCACATTGTAACCAAACTGTTTTTGGAATTGGTGCTTGATGCAATTGCTCAAACCATGACAAAACTTTGTCATTTTCCGTTAGGTCTGAATGAACTTGCAAATAAGCTTTGCGAAACTTTGGTAATTTATCAGAACCTTTCACGTTAGTCACACTTCGCTTCTTAAGTAATTAGTATAGTATTTCAGGTATATTTTAAGTTATATTATGGAGTATCTGTATAAAATTCATGTAAATAATTAAAATCACCTAAAACCTTGGTTTCTATAGAATCGTTCAATAATTGATAATAGATAATTGATAATTACTTCTCCCTAAAAGGAAGAGGATTGGATAAAAGGAAAATTTTTTCTTGTTTCTCCTTGCTAATGAGAGGCTTTAAACCTTAATTATTCGGTAATAATTTAGGTATTTAAATGCAGACTGTAATGGGGCAATCTAATCAGCAAAGTAAGCAGCAAAGCTAGGTTGATACTTAAGCTGACTATCTATGGCCATTTTAACTTGTCCCCAGAGAATATTTAGGGCTTGCTGAAAAAGTCTTATGGGTGAGGTCAGGAGTTAATAGTCAAAATTAAAAAGTCAGGAGTCAGTAGTCATAGGGGTTATTTCCGTGCCGGAATGCTCCTAATTACGCGGAAAGCGAAAGCATTCGGAACGAAACCCGTAAAGGATGAATGGGAAATTTATAGCTGATACGAGGAAGAATTATCCCTTGATTTTTCTGCCTCGCGTCAACCCAAGATCCTAACTTTTTAAGCTCCCTAGAACGAAAACTTCGTACTTTTTAAAGGATTAAAAAGGCTGAAACCTTTATCTATAAAGGCTTTTATGTTTAATCAGCAAACCCTATTTATTGGGTTAGCTTAGAAGAGCTGTACCAACTTTTACTGGTTCCTTTGTGTAATAGGAGTTTGCTCCCCAACACCCTAAAATATTTAATCCCCGTCACTTTAGTTTGGGGATGTGGTCAAAAACTCCTAATGGTCTACTCACTCTTAATGTCGGCTTTAGCCGAAACAGTGAATTGTTTAACTAAGTCCATGATATATAAAGTTTTGGTTATTGATGATGATACTGCCATTCAGGAATTGCTCAAAAGAGTTCTGCGGAAACAGGGTTATGAGGTAACAGTAGCAAGTAATGGTGAAGAAGGTTTTGAGGTGGCAAAACTCCTCCAACCTGCTTTGATTATCTGTGACTGGGTCATGCCACGACTCACCGGAATAGAAGTATGCCGTAGGGTTAAAGCTAGTCCCGATCTGTCTACTACTTTCTTCATTTTGTTAACTTCTTTAGGGACAGTTCAAGATCGGGTCAAAGGTCTTGATGCTGGTGCTGATGACTTTATTTCTAAACCTATAGAAATGAATGAAATGAAGGCTAGGGTCAGAGCTGGACTTCGACTACATCAGCTTTCTCAAGATTTACAGACTCAAAAGCAACTACTAGAAGCAGAATTAGCTGAAGCTGCCGACTATGTGTGTTCTCTCTTACCAGAATCTTTAATAGAACCAGTAAAAGTTGAATCCCAGTTTATTCCCTCTCGCAAGTTAGGGGGAGACTGCTTTGATTATTATTGGTTAGATGAAAATTACTTGGCTGTATATTTATTGGATGTCGCAGGTCATGGTTTACGAGCTGCACTTCCTTCTGTTTCGGTTTTGAATTTGTTGAGGTCAAAGGCCATACCTAACATAAATTACCATCAACCTAGTGATGTACTTAGAGCTTTAAATAATACTTACCAGATGACTTATCAAAATGACAAATATTTTACCATTTGGTATGGTGTTTATAATCGTTCTCAAGGACAACTGGTCTATGCGAGTGCGGGTCATCCCCCAGCTATTTTAATTTCAGGTGATGGTCAGCTTGCTCAGGCCAATAAATTGAAAACTCCTGGAATGCCTATTGGTATGTTTCCAGAGGCTACTTATACAGATGATTCTTGTGTAGTTGAAAAGTTTAACTCCCTTTACATATTTAGTGATGGTGTGTATGAAATACCTCAACCTGGAGGTGGAATTTGGGGTATAGATAACTTTATTAATCTAATTTTAGAATACAATCAACATGGTTTTTGTCATCTAGATAAGGTCTTGGACTATGTGAGAGAGTTGAATGGTAGTAATGTTTTTAGTGATGATTTTTCTTTATTAAAGGTTGTTTTTGGTTAGGCTGTTTATGTCTCCTCAAGTGTCAGCATTCAGCCGTCGGCTATAAATTATTAACTTAAGTAGGTAGGCAAAAAAATTTCTAAAATGCCTAAGACCTGCATCTGAGTGAAACTTAAACTTTATAGCAAAGAATTATTCATTATATCAAATCCGCTAGGGTTCGGTATAAAAAAATTTTCATCTACGGTTTCCGAAAAATCAGCAAAAGTGCAAATCTTTCTAAATTCTCTTCCCTCCTGACTCTTGAGTCCTAGATTAACCATCTAAATTATACCAATTCTACCGAATTTGATATTATTTATTGTTAACCAGTTATGACCCAGGACGCTTGCTGACCGCTAATAGCTGTTTGCGCAGCATTCCGCAGAAAATGCTTACCCTCAAGTTATTTAAAAATTGAGATTAAATAAAATATACAATTAAAAAAGCAAAAAAGCAAAGTTTAAATATATTAAACCCAATTCTCTCAATAATTACCTCTTCTTAACAATAAGAGGATTGGTTCAGATTATTTTTTTTCGTTTTTTTCCCTTGATAAGGAGAAGCTTTAAACCTTAATTTTGCGGTAAAAACAATTTTCATAACAAATTATAGTTAAGTAACATGAGAGTTATTTTCCTACAATTGTCATTTCTCTTTTCTTTTAATAGCTATGGGTAATTTTTCTTTTACTCCAAATATTTAAGGCAAATTTAGAACATTTTATCTTGAGAGAAAAGAAAATTTGTTTGATGGCTAATTAATACAACTTGAGATAATAGTAATTTTTAGTTTGTATATTCATCCTAACTAATTTCAAAATTTAATTTCTACTATATCCAAGTTAAATGCTAAATACCTTAATCTAGGCCAGGTTAAACTCTTTACTAGAATTGCCTCAAAGTTATTGGTTAACTTAGATAGCTTTAATCTTCATAGTAGTTACAAATCAAACATATAAATTATTTAACCTAAAGTATCTTAGACTTCAGACAAGTAGAAGGTGAATTACAAAGTTTTTGATTTGATTTTTTTTCCTGGCATCAAATTAGATAGTGAATCTTATCTCAAATCAAAAATTTCTTCCTGCTCGATTTTTTGGGGATATACACTTTTTTTATAGATGCACCCCTTTTTACCCATAAATATTTCAGGTTTTGTTTGAATTAGTGACGGATTTATAGAGGAAGATTTAATCTATATGCTTACATACTTTCTAAAATCTAAGATACTGACTGATAAATTTTAGGATTTGCTTTGAGGTTGAAGATTTGTATTAGATTCAGGAGTAGCTTTTTCAAACTCTTCTCGGTTAGAAAATATCTCAAAAACTCGATCCATACTTGTTAGTTCAAACAGAATTCTAATTTGCTCATTAATAGAACATACAACTAACTGACATCCAGCAGCACGAACAGTTTTAAGCGCTAATACTAAAGCACCTAAACCGGAGCTATCCATAAAAGTTACTTCTTTAAAATCTATCACAACAATATCAGCTCCAGCCTCAACTTGTTCACTAATTTCTTGGCGAAATGAAGTAGCTTTAGTACCGTCTAAAATACCAGAGGGTTGAATATATTTAACAACAGTGGTCATATTTTCTAGAAGCTATAATTCTAAGCATTAGGAAACCTAGGCTAGTATAGCTTATTACTGAGATTAACTCCAAGTATAGCAATCCTATTTTAGTTGTAAGATTTTGGTGGGAGTTAGGAGTCAGCAGTCGTAGTGGCTATTTCCGTTCCGGAATACTTTCCTTCGGAATGCTCTGCAAACGTAAACGCCTAATATTCTCACATCTCATTCCTGATTGCTATATGTCCAAATAAATTGCTAATTTTTATGTTCTTTGTTGTTTAATTTAACTTGTAGGACTAACTTTGGCACGAAATAGCAGTTTATCCCCTTGCTTATAGCCAGTATAACGAACTTTTACCATTTCTCCTTTCTGTACAGACCCTTCCATCAGTTGATGTAACTGGGGGTCAAAAGGCACTTCTGCTCCAACATTAGCAATAGATTCTACATTCCACTGTTCCATCAGTTTCTCTACTGGACGTAACAAAGGTAATATTTTGACTGCTGCTAAACGAGGGTTTTGTTTAGCTTTCTGTACAGCAGTGGGCCATTGTTGTAGCCAAGATTCTAAAATTTGTAAACTAGACTGCTGAAATTCTTGCATTAAAAATTGTTTTTGTTGCTCTAATTCTTTCTGGAGATTGTTATATTCTTTTTCTACTACGGAGGTGGAAGTTGCTGGTAATTTTTTGACAAGTTTAGGTGCAAAATTAGTTAATAATTCTGTTAAAGTTATTCCTAATGCTTGACTAATTTTGAGTAAAATATCTACTCGCATTTGTGATGCTAGGCCACGTTGTAAGCGCATAACCTGTAGTTCAGAAACTCCTGCTTTTTGACTTAATTCCCTATAGCTGGAAATATTTGCTTTTTGCATTAGGTTTTGTAACTGGAGGGTGTAGTTGATTGGAAAAGACTGATTCATTTCGCCAGAGACTAAAGGAAAAGAGGAAAGTTTTTTTTGTAGCTTAGAATATACCATATAGTAATTCTATTTGATTTGTGTATAAAAATCTTACCGCTTTTAGGGAATAGGGAGGAAGAAATCAACACAACTACTTCTCACTTAAAAATCTAGCGGATTTCAATCCTTTTAAGTATTACCAATTTTGGATGTTAGTAACTATAGCAATCCTAAATAGGTTGGGGGTAATTAAAAAGTAAATAAAAAAGTCGAAACTTCGACCTGTTGCTTGTTGCCTTCTGGAGCTGTTCCCTAAAAAGCAGTAAGATTTTTGCCACGAATATGCGGAGGATTGGTATATTTGTTCTCTTAATACTTATTTTACAAATAGTCTCTAAAAGCTAACTGTTAATAGCTGAATGCTTAAAATATTAGTATAGCGCTACGGGCAAGTCAAAAGTCAAAAGTCAAAAATAATCCTTGACTTATTTTCAGTTTTTAGCAGTGTATTCACCATAATGCGTAGTGCTATAGTATAAAGTTATTAACTTCTTCAATTTTAAATTGACTCAAAACAATTTGAAGTTTTTTTGCAAAAATAAGTCTATCAAATAAATACTTACAGAGGTGAACAAAATTGTCGGCGAAAATATCTAAAAAATACTTACCTAATAAATTCATTCCAAATACAATATTTTTAACAGCTTTGCTACTAGGATTAAATATAATGCCGGTCAAAGCTGTAGAAGAATATAACAGATTAATCAAAATAGGAATTATACAAAGATTTGGTGCTAAACCAACAGATAAAGTTATTATTAAAGCTACTCCTGGAGATCAATTAACTTTGCGATTTAAAACTCCGACTGGAGAAGAAACTCTTACTACTGAAAAAGTAGAACTAAAAATTAAAATGAAACCCCTAGAAAAACCTCTCTTAAAAGAGCGGTTAATTCTTAGTAGTCACCGTAGTTATGAAAATGCTGAAGAAGATGCCCAGTTATGGAAAAATAAAGGAATAGAAGTAGAAGTAACTCAACCAAGTAGATGGAAAGTTTGGGCAAACAGAGAAGTCTATAAAACTCCTTTATTACGACGTTGGCTATTAGAAAGTATACAAGCTCATAGCAATACAAATGTCTATCTCGATCTGGAACCTTTAAAACAACGACCTACAGCTTATTGGGATATGAATGGCTATACTTATCATCGCCATGAACTAGAAATTACTTCGGGGAAAAATGAAATTATTGTCAATAATCAATTTAATCAAGATATTACAATACCAGAAGAACGAGGTTATGCTGGCTCATTAAAACTACAACCTAATGCTTATGGTACCTACACATTGGTAAATAATGTACCAATAGAAACTTACATTCGGGGAGTAGTACCCCATGAATTAGGAGCTTGGCCACCAAAATCATCCCTAGAAGCTCAGGCAATTTTAGCTAGAACTTATGCACTCAAAAATTTACATAGGTTTGTGGCAGATAATTATGAGTTGTGTGCTGATACTCACTGTCAAGTTTATAAAGGATTAGATGTTTACCCAGAAACAGATGCAGCAGTAACAGCAACTAGGGGACAAGTTCTGACTTATGAAGATGATTTGATAGATGCAGTTTACTTTGCTGTTAGTGGGGGTGTTACGGCAGATTTTAATGATTTGTGGAATGGTACTGAACGTCCTTATTTACAACCTGTTGTCGATGCGGCTAATAATATTTGGGATTTATCTACAAATAGTTTAGCTTCTGAACAAAACTTCCGTAAGTTTATGAGTCTTAAAAAAGGATTTAATGAAGAGGGTTGGATAGAATTTCGTTGGCGGGAAGTTGTTAGTTTACCTGGTATAGTTAACTATTTAAAGAGTTATTTTCGACAGAAAAAAAGCCCTTTTGCTCAGTTTGAAACAATTAAAAAAGTAGAGGTTACTGAGCGATCGCCCAGTGGTCGTGTCTTGAAAATGAATATTGAAACAGACCTGGGTATTATACAACTGAATAAGGATGAAGTACAGAATGCTTTTTGGGTGCCTTGGAGTACACTATTTTATCTAGACCCTATATACAAACCAGATAAAACTTTGTGGGGTTATGCTTTTATTGGTGGTGGGTTTGGACATGGAGTGGGTTTTAGTCAGAAAGGTTCAATTAAGTTAGCTGAGTTAGGTTGGAGTAGCGATCGCATTCTCAGTTTTTATTTTCCGGGAACTGAAGTCCAACCTCTCAGCGAGTTAGTTACCTTTGGACAAAAATAGATAGTTGTAGTGTAGGGAACAGGGAACAGGGGTGCGACCCCGCGAGAGCCAAGAGAATGCTAGCCAAAATAGGAAATGGACACCAATACAGGAAACAGTTAGAAAAGCCAAATGTTTTTCTAAGGTTCATCATCAGTCTATATCCTCACCAATTCTTTCTTAGCTATAACGATCAAGGCTAAATAACTTTGTTGTTTATAGCGCTTTTGCTGATTGATGACCTTACGCCACAACCAAAACCTTGTAGGGACCTTCCATGGAACGTCCCTACTCTGGTATACCCAAATGAAAACTGCTATATAGTTAATTTTAATTAACTATAAAAAATCAAAAAAATATAAATTATCATACATTCTCAGGATGATTGATAACTAACTATTTTGTTACACTAGATTTTCCTCTTGCTGAGTCATAATAGTGCAGTCTGCTTTAGGGTAGGCAACACAGGTTAGCACATATCCTGCTTCGATCTGATCGTCATCCAAGAATGACTGATCGCTTTGATCTAAACAATCATCTGCGTTACCTTCTACCTTTCCGGCACAACTGGAGCAAGCACCAGCACGACAGGAGTAGGGTAGGTCTAAACCTGCTTCTTCAGCAGCATCTAGAATATACATATCATCTGCACAATCAATTGTTGTATTCAGCCCTTCTGTTTCATTAATTAGAGTAACTTTATATGTAGCCATGTAATTTTCCTCTCAAAATTGGTAGATAAGTTATTGATGATTCTCGATTTGAATTGAATAGAACTTACGCAAGTACAACCTATTTTCGTCATTGCCTTTTGCTCGCGCACAACTCCGTTAACGCTCCGCGACATGTTTGCAGAGCATGACCTCAGGAAAAAGCGATAGCTTTGCGATAGCAACCGACAGGGTTTGCGGAGTAGTCCGGAACGGATAGCAATCTCAAGCCCCAGTTTTTCCTACCTCATCCGTAAGTATTTTTGAAGTTCTCAACTAAAGTCTTTAGTAAAGTCCTTCTTCTTGGTTAGTTATGATAGTACAATCAGAAGTAGGATAAGCTACACAAGTTAGTAAATATCCTGCTGTCATCTGGTCGTCATCTAAGAAAGATTGGTCAGACTGATCTACTGTACCTGATTCTATTTTACCAGCACAGGTGGAACAAGCACCTGCACGACAGGAGAAAGGTAAATCCAGTCCTTGTTCTTCAGCAGCATCAAGAATATATGTATCATCATCACAATCAATGGTTTCCACCTCTCCCTCTGGATTTTTCAGTGTGACTTTGTAAGTTGTCATATTTTGCTCCTTTATTTAATACATTTGTCTTTAAATTAAATAGGTTTCTTATCTGACCACTTAATAACTCAATAAATTGGTATTGCTCAATCAAGTAGTTTTACCTCTCCCTCCACATTTGTTTAATACTTCCGTTTAACTACTTAGAGATATTTACAGAGCATTCCAGAACAAAAAAAGTAAGATTCTTCTCCAAAAGGTAGATCCTCGATAGGAAGCATACTATGCCATAAGTAAATATTGATTATATTTAGTCAACTATAACTTTAAGGTCTAGCTAAGTTGAGCGATCACCAATTATTAACCAAGACAAATTTATTAGGTCTAGTAAACTACTGTATTAACTAAACTGTAGAATATTGGAATTATTTAGCTATCTACTGGAACAACCACTAAAAGTTTGCACAAGTTAATTAGCAATTCTCACATACTACGCTTAGTAGATGTGAGAACTACTTTCTAACTCGCTTCCACTGTTTAAATGTCTCAGAATTTGCCTACCCTTTGCTATCCTTCTGTCCAGGCATTTTGATGCTGCATTTCATCTTCCATAGAGTTTCATGTCAACGAAAGACAAAATTTGGGATATTAAGGCTGACAAATTATTTTTTAGACTCTTGTGGATATCAAGCAGGTTTGACAATTTTCTACAGCAGTTAATAACTAGATCTTGTCTTCCTGATGAGTTAGGATTCTACAATCAGATGTTGGCCTGGCTACACAAGTTAGTACCCATCCTTCAGTTACTTGATCGTCATCTAAGAAAGACTGATCACTTTGATCTACTGAGCCTGACTCGACTTTACCAGCACAACTGGAGCAAGCACCAGCACGACAGGAGTAGGGTAAATCTAATCCTATTTCTTCAGCCATATCAAGGATGATCTCATCTTCAGGACAGTCAATTACTTTTTCACCATCTGGTGTAACTAGAGTAACTTTGTAAGTAGCCATTTAATTTTCCTCTCTGGTGTTTTATTTATAAGTTAAACTTATACAATTAACTAGGCTGAATTAGCTAGTTAATTCGTACTTGTTTTTTCTCTATCTCTGATATTAAGAGAAAAAAGCAAACTTGTAAAACCTATTTGATCCAAAATTACTATAGAATTTATTATAAATAATTCTAATTTAATTCTGATTACTTATATTTAATTGGCCAATCTTACTATACATAAATCTTAAAAAAATCTTAATTATAGCACAAATATCTAAATATCTAATTTAAAATTAATTTTTTTTTCATTCTATTTTTCCTATGACTCAGACAAATCTATCTTCACTTTTATACTCTACTATCCCGATCAGAGTTGGTATTGTTGGCACTGGTTATGCTGCTAATGCTAGAGCTAAGGCATTAAAAGCAGATAAGCGGTCTCTCCTAGTCACGGTTGTAGGTCATACCCCAGAAAAAACTGAGGAATTTAGTCAAATATTCCAAGTTCAGAGTACAACTTCTTGGCAACAACTGGTAGAACGAGAGGATTTGGATCTAGTTATCATTTCTACTATTAATAGAGATCATGGAGCGATCGCTCGTGCTGCTCTAGAAAATGACAAACATATTATAGTTGAGTATCCTCTCTCTCTAGATCCAGTAGAAGCAGAGTCATTAATTTTTCTAGCAGCAAAGAAAAATAAATTATTGCACGTTGAACATATAGAACTTCTAGGTGGTCTCCACAATGCCATTAAACAATCTTTGTCCAAGATTGGTAAAATTTTCTATGCCCGTTATGTCACAATTAATTCTAAACAACCTGCCCCCCAAAAGTGGACTTATCGCTATTCACTATTTGGCTTTCCTTTTGTGGGAGCCCTTTCTCGTTTACATCGATTTACGGATCTATTTGGTCAGGTTAATACTGTCAATTGTCAAAGTCAGTTTTGGTATACAGAGGTTGACCTTTATAAAGCCTGTTTGTGTACTGCCCAGTTAAGGTTTAATAATGATGTGATTGGGGAAGTTGTCTATGGCAAAGGTGAAACTTTTTGGCAGTCAGAAAACATTTTTACTCTTTACGGCGAAAAAGGTACATTAATTTTTACTCCCCAACAAGGTCAACTATTGCAGGGAGAAAAAATACAAACTATAGAAGTTGGTGCTAGACGTGGTTTATTTGCTAAAGATACGAAAATGGTAATTGAACATTTGTTGGAGGGAACCTCTTTATATGTGACTCCAGAAGCAAGTTTGTATACTCTAAAAGTTGCTGACTTTACCAGAAAAGCCTCAGATTTGGACATAGGAGATGGGGTGATAGGGAGTCTGGAAAGTGTGGAAAGTTGTGAGGGGAAAGAAAAAAGTAATTAGGGCTTGCTGAATAAGTATTTTAGTAGGGGCGAGGAGTCAGGAGTTAGAAACTCGTAGGGATGATTCGCTCTTTGCCTATACAGGAGGAATGGGAATTATAAAGTAGTTAGTCAGAAAAATAGTCCCTTAATTTTTTTGCCTCACGTTACACCAATTGGAGAAATTCCCCCCTTACCTTGCAGGGAAGGGGGCTGGGGGGTGAGTTTTTTTAACCAACAGCTAAAACTGTGGGTTAGATTTTTTCCTATAATTCTAGTTATGGCAAGGATTAACCATTTTTTTTCTAATACACCATTCAAGGTTTGTCAGACAACTACTAGACCTGATAACTACTTAACCTAAGTAATACCAAACTCAACAATCATTTGCTCTACCTGAGAAGATACCAGGGGGTCTGGGTCATTCCTCAAATTAGGCAATAATTCAACCAATGCACGTTGAGATGCCATCCGCAAGTAAGCTAGAGCTGCCTCCCGCACAAAACCAGTAGGATGACGTAAACAAACTAAAGTTTGTTCTGCTGTTAAACTCCAACGAGCAGCACGAGCCATCTGTAAACAGCAAGCTAAAGACCAGTCTGAAAGAAAATGACGAAAATCTAGCAGGTGTCGTAAGCGATCGCTAGGAGCCATTGGTTGATAAACAACCATTTCAGACAAACTACTTAACTTTTCCCCATAACTGTTTTGATCCAAAATATCAATCAACGAGCGCTTGCAAGAAATATCTACAGTATTATCCAAAATTTCTAAACCACGAGCTACATTTGAACGGGAATCAGACTTAATATTAAAAGCTGCTGCCTGAATAGAACCCAATGGATAAAGAAACTTCATTAACAAAAAACACTGTTCTATAGCATCTAACTCCAACAATTTTAGAGACCGTAGCAATATTTCTGTATAATCAGTTGTTAGTTTTCCATTACCTTCCTCTAAAGCACCAGAGTGAGAATTAGTTGAATTAATATCCACCCCAGACAAGTCTACTATGCCTGCATAAATCTGTCCCAGAAACATCAACTCTTGCTCTACTAAAATTTCAACTCCACTGCGACCTACTCGTTCAAGTACCCCTTCAATTCCAACTTCTCCTGGCATTTTCAACAATCTGCGTAAAATATTACGGCGTGTAGTACCCCAGGTAGTCATCATTCTATTTACCAGAGAGTCTAGTGCTTCTATTGTACCAATTTCACTAATAGCAGTCCAAGCTTGTAATCGTACTAAATCTGACTTGTGAGTATCATCTGCCAAGCTAACCAGCATTGGAATTGCGTCATTACCTAATCTTACTAATGCTTGCAATGCAACTTCCCTGGTTGATTTGTAGGATAAACCCCGTAACAGCGAGGGGTAGTAACTTTCCAAATGAGTAGCAGCGATTACATCCATGCAATACTTTCGCACTCGTAAGGATTCATCCTGTAATAAACTAGGAACATACAATCGTAACCCTTGCAAATAATCTGCTTCTCCCAAAGCACGAACACCCATAACTCTTTCCTTTTCCAGTTTAGAAGTAATCATCCTGCGTAAAACATTAGTAGCTTCAGCTTTTTGCTCTATGTCTCCTCGACGCATAATTAAAGCTGCTGCTGTACCTCTTACTACTGGATCTACTGAAGATTGTAAATAAGGCCGTAGCTGACTAATATCTGGTTCTGATTCTGTGAGCCAGATGTAGCGTAAGGCCAAAGCCAGAACTTCTGGTGGTACTGATTCTTGGGTTAGCGATTGTACTTGTTTTAAATAAGCTGGGTTAGGGTGATTTAACATCACTTCCAGACTTTGGCACTGTAATGCAGGTGACATTAACTGCAACAGTGGAGCTAATATTTCACCTAAATTTTTTTGGTCTATTTGACTTAGTAACTCAATACAGGAACGCTTATCTTCTTCTGAAACTCCCTTTTCCAAAGTTTCTACTACTGAGCGTTTCAGAGCACGCATATCTACATCTAATACACCAAATCTTCCTTTGCCAGCGCTTCTTACCAATAAGCCTACATATTGGGTTCTAATTAACCAGATTACTCCCAACCATAAGAAAGCAGATATAATTATGGCGATAACAAATATCAGACCTTGCTGGTCTTGAAATCCACTTTGATTGGAGTCTAATATTAATCTACATAACCAGAGAATGGCTAATATTATTAATCCACTCAAACCGGTAGAAAATGGTTCGGCTACCCCATTTACCATTGTTTGAACATCACTACGAATATTTTCTGGTAGAGGTTGAAATAAAACAGGTCCGGTAGTTTCGATTAATGTATAGTGTAGTAACTCGTCTAAAAATCTCAGAATTACTAATCCTATAAATACTGAAAATAATCCTGTCATTGCACCTGTAAAAGAAAATAACCCTAAAGCTATTGCCCCTACTGGTAGTATCATTGCTGTACCAAAAACACCTATTCTTTCTACCAAACGACTGGAGGCAAACCATTGAGTTGCTACTTGACAACTACTCAAAATTCCCTCAAATACACCCAAGAAACTTGCTATTTGACTTGCTCCGTCAGTATATTGGTTTTGCAATTCTAGTTGATAAAAGAATTGAAAGTCTATTAATACATATAGAACTTCTGCCATCACAAAGAATATGATTAATGGCAGTATATAACCTTGTAGGGGTCCTTTGATTTTGCGAGTAGAAAATTCCTCTTCGTCATCTTCTGGTATCCAACGGCTAGAATCAGGAAAAGATTGTTGATATTTCTCTGATAAATATAATAGTATTCCTGAACCCATTACTACCATTACACCAGATACTATTGTCACATTATTCAGAGGCACGAAGTATAGTATTAACGGTAAAGAAAATCCGCTAATTACTCCTGCTACTAAAAAACCACTACTAATTATTGGATAGGTTCGCTTAATTTCTCTAATATTAAATAACTGGTTAGATGTGATTGAAGTATTTAAGTCGTTAAGCAAGTAACAAGCTTCTACCCATAACCACATTATAAAGGTAGTAAGAAAAGCTAAACTTTCACCAGCTATCGTGATATTTTCTATACCAATTCCAAACCTAAATAAGAATAACGGAACTGCCATTAGTAATAGAATTACCACTATTACTCGTCGCAGAGGCATGATTTTTTGTAGCCACGAATAGACAAAGCCCAAACCTGAACCTATGCCAGCACTAGCGATATATATCCAAGGTAGTTTGTCAGCACCATATTCGTCTAAGAATAGACTAACTGTACTTAGTTCTAACCAAATTAATCCTGCAGAAGTAAGAGTATATACCGCAAACATTAGTAAGGTTCGCTCTACTTCCTCATAACGGAGATTGAGGGATCTTAGCAGTTTATCTCCTAATCCTGTATAATTTTTTAAACTTCTCAGTTCCATGTGGTTTACTGAATAACTAAAGTGTAGAAGATTATAGAATATATCTCAATGATACTCCACACCTAGCAACAACTAAATTATGGGCGTTGGTAAATCAAAAAATGAAACTTTAGGAATAATCTTTGACATCTCCAGGGGTTGAAACACACTGGATTGTGTGGTTAGTCCACCATAAATGGGATGAGGCGTTTAAACTGCAGAATTTACTTCCGCACCTAGCCCCTCATAAATCCACATTTGCTTCAAGTCTATCCACAGACTCTTATTCAGCGCTACTCTCGTGAAGAATTTTGTGTGTAAGTTTCAGGAGTTTTCAGAGTATGATTAAGTAGATTCAGATGACAGGTTTATAGTTGATCGAGCATAATAATAAATGACGATCATATTTAGTTTGGCTCGGAAGCATTTGTCTTTATTATAGAGATAAAATGGATGAGTATTCTATATAACGAATAGAGAATATATCCGACTGCTCAATTATTTGTGGTATCTTGATCTAGCTTTACTTACTAAAAAATTAGTATTATTTTATACTATTACAAAGTTGTAAATACTTTACTTTTTAGGGGAGAATAACATCATCATACTGCGTCCTTCCCTCTTGGGAGCTTGTTGAACCTCAGCTAAATCTTTTAAATCTTTTGCCATCCGTTGCAATAATTCTTCTGCAAGGTTACTATGTTGTATCTCCCTACCTCGAAACATAATAGTAGCTTTAACTTTATCACCACCTTCAAGAAAACGCTTTGCATGAGATAACCTAACATTATAGTCATGTTCTTCAATTTTATAGCGCATTTTAACTTCCTTGACTTCTGCGTTATGCTGCTTCTTTTTCGCTTCCTGCGCTTTCTTTTTCTGTTCAAACAAGTATTTACCGTGATCTATTATTCTACAGACTGGTGGGTCTGCTTTATCACTGACCATAACTAGGTCGAGACCTTTTTCCTCGGCCATCCGTAAAGCTTCTCTTGTTTCTAAGATTCCCAATTGTTGGCCATCTGCATCAACAGCCCTAACTTTGGGAACTCTAATCTTTTCGTTGATTTGAGGGAGATTACGATTACTTTTGTTTTCGATTGGCATTAATTAGGATTATTAAAATGATTGTTCAGAGGGACATCCGTACCTAAGAAGGCTACGGTATTTAGTTATGTAGACTTTCAAGGTTCTACTGAACTTACTCAAACTTACCCAAACTAGGGTTTGAGTTTTGAGGCTAGCTTCTTACTTCACTGAGAACCGCTGACCGAAGTCTCTAACTTATTCTAGACCCAGGCTTAAATTTAGTGGAAAGTCCACCTACTATAACCTTTGATTGGTTTGAAAACTTTGTTACTCTATTAGACCATTTTCGGGACATTCATTTAGGTTTAATAAATTTTCTTAACCACCTTTTGATAGTCTGCTTACTACTATTAGTATATAAGAGTTTTGTATTGGATTTCAAGCCTTAAATTGAATTAAATTAGGTTGGTTTTAACTTTATTGTAGCAAACTTTTAAAATTTTTCAAGATTTCTATTATCTATAAATAATTATATAAATATGTCGGCCTTTCAAATTTTGTCCAATTGTTTGGTCTCAGTAGTTAGCAGTGATACCATGATTGAAAAAATAATGTTACAAATAACTAGCTGGGGACGTTTTAATAATAATCTAGTTACTTCTTTTCTGAAACTATTATACAGGAATATTTGCCAATATGACATTGCTAAGTAATATAGATAGCATTTTTTTGTAAGCGTGAGGTAAACTTTTATCATTAGTTCCCTATTGCTTATTACCTGTTGCCTAAAGCCTTAAATTTTCTAGCTCACCAGTATGGAAATTTCTGTATCATCTAATAGGAGTTAGAAAGAAGTTGTTTCCTCACTAAGAGTAGACAAATAAGTATGATTTTAATTTATAAGCAATGAAACCTTTACTATTTCTGACATATCGAGTTTCATAACCTAAAATCAGCACTGCCACAAATCTTAATATTTAGAAATATAAATTTATAGTGAGTCAAACTAATAACTACTGGCAAGAAAAAATAGGTAATCAACGAGACTGGGTATGGCGAGGATGGCAAACTCGCTACACCTATTGTCGATGCCAAAATAATCACGAAACTTTGGCAGGCCATAAATCACCAAATCCCCCTATACTACTTTTACATGGTTTTGGTGCATCGATAGGCCATTGGCGACACAATATCAATGTCTTAGCTCAACAGCACACGGTCTATGCCTTAGATTTATTGGGTTTTGGTGCTTCAGAAAAAGCGAGCGCCAACTACGATAGTAATTTTTGGGTAGAGCAGGTATACGAATTTTGGCAGACTTTTATTCAAGTACCAGTAATATTAGTGGGTAACTCGACTGGTTCCTTAATTTCTCTAGTTGCTAGTGCTACTTATCCAGATATGGTCGCAGGGTTGGTAATGATTAATTTACCAGATCCTGCTGCTCAAGCAGAAGCAATTCCACCTAAGTTTTTACCTACTGTTGAGTTGATTCAAAATATTGTTGCTTCTCCACTATTATTAAGGGCTGTGTTTTTTATTGTTCGTAGACCCTCAATAATTCGTCGTTGGGTTAAACTTGCCTATAGTAATCCCGATCGAATTACAGAAGAATTGGTGGAAATATTAGCGGGACCTCCGAGAGATAGGGGTGCGGCTCGTGCTTTTTGTATTATATTTAAGATTATGGGTAGCACTAAGTTAGGCCCTAGTGTAAAAGCTGTACTCCCTACCCTGGAAGTCCCTATTTTATTAATTTGGGGCAAGCAAGATTTATTAATTCCTCCAAAATTTGCTAATCCCAGTCAGTTTAACCAACTTAATCCCCGTTTAGAATTTATAGAATTAGATAATGCTGGTCATTGTGCCCATGATGAATGTCCCGAAATAGTTAATAGTTTAATTCTTGATTGGATTGTTAAACAAAAATACCAAAATGTTTAGTTATAATATTAAATTTGATATAATAAACGTTGTACATAAATATAGTCTTATGTAGTCAAGTAATGTCAAATATCTTGCTTTATTTGTACTAACTAGATAGTAAATATTTGACAAAATTTAATAAGTCTAGACCTGATGTTTAATGGTACAGTGAAATCGGCTCAGAATTGCCGACTCAATAATAATAAAAATTCGGAACTCAAGAGAGCCTAATCTTAATTTTCACCCCTTGATTTATGAGGTTAGTTGAGAGACTTATGATTCAAGAAAATCATAGGTTTTATACTGAAATTGAGCGACTGTGTTTCTTGTCAAAAAATCTCTATAACTATATAACTATAAAAATCCTAGATAGGTTAGATAGGTTGTAAAATTTTATCGTAGGGGTTTGGTCTCCAAACCTAAGCGAAAGATGGATTTAGAAAGCAAACCCCTACTAAACATAGATGGAAAATGCAATACTTAAGTGACGCGACAGATGGGGAGTGAGCTGTAATTTAATCATTGTTGCTAAAAAAGAAAAGAACTAAACTTCCCAAAGTTATATAATTTATACTTGATTTATACTTGTATTTTTAATGTATCCTGAAGTTATGAAAAAAAATTCAATAATTTCTCTAGGTTTTATATGCAAAGATAAAAGATACTAAGGGATCTGAATTAAATTCAGAATCTGCAAATCCAACAAAACTTAAGCTATTCATCTTTAAATTAACATGACATTCTACCTCATAAAAAGTAGGAGCTAAAAATTCACAAGTATTAGGTGCGGATAAATCTAGATCGCCAAAAGATTGAATAAAATTTTCTGCTGACCAAGTATGTAAACATTTACCAGTAAAAATATCCCAGAGCTTAATAGTTTCATCTTCGCTTTTACTAATAATAGTTTGACTATTTTGGCTCCAAATTAAAGCATAAATTTGAGCTGTATGTTCACTAAAAATTTGTAGACATTTACCTGTATTAATATCCCATAATCTTATTGTTAGATCGTCACTTCCAGTTGCTAAAAGATTTCCATCTGGACTCCAAACAATAGAATGTATTTCTTGAGTATGACCTTTAAGAACTATATCTGATTGAGAATTAACCATCGACAAGAGACGAGTATTTCCCGATAGATCGGCGATCGCTAAAAACTCTTTATTCGGACTAGAAGCTACGACAGAAATATTATCTAATGTTGATATTTGCATTTTCTCTAACAACATTTGGCTATCTAAAATATTTCTATCTAGTTGTTGCTTTTGTGATTCTTGGTAATTCTGGTTAGGTAAATCTACAAAGTTAGTAGGACAAACACACGAGTTATTATCTACCAATTGTGAGTTATTATTTTCATGGCATCTGTGTTGATTAGTTTGAGTAGCAGGACAAATTTTTCCAGGAACTATTGCACAAAAATTTGAGTCTTTATGGTTAATTTGATTTAATACTTCAATCGCTTTTTGGGAATAGGTATGTGCAGACTTACGACATTCCATTTTGTGAGAATAAAGGTCGCCTACCATTAAGTCAATCTCTAGTTTAATACACAGATTTATCAGATTTTCTATACCATAACTACATACGGCAGTTTCGTCAGCTTGTAGTTTATTTAAAATTAATAATAATTGTTGTTCGAGGGCTTGAGTGGAACTAAATATTTTATTGAGTTGTCTGGCAATGGGTTCGATAATTAGCTGATTTTGTTGTTCTTTAATAGAGCGTTTACCAGTAGTTATAATTAAAGAATGACTAAGAAATAAGTTTAAATTAGTAGTAGTTAATTCAGTAACAACTTCTTCAATTAAGTAGTTAAGAACATACTCCATTATTAGAGGTTCTACTGTGTACATACTTAACTTTTTCTTGACTATGGAGCGCCAGATGAGAGCTTCTAAACTTTCTAGGAGATTAACTTTAGAAACTGCTGGCAGAATATCGGTTTCTAATTTTTGTACATTAGTCCAGTCTTGGTTAACTGCCAACCAAACCATGATTTTTTTTTCTATTTCTGAGAGACGCTCAAAGTGTTGGTTGAGGAGTCGGCGAATTCCATTGAAGGTGGCAGTATTATGTTGGAGAAATTCTGTTAGGTCTCCATCGAATAAGTCTTTGATGGAGGTGATGACTATTTTTAAGGCTAGGGGGTTATTACTATAATGTTGGCTGAGTTGTTGTTTTTGTGCTTCTGAACCTGATATTTCTTTTGTTTGTAGTAAGGTTTTGGCTATTTCTTTGGAACCAAATAGTTGTAGAGATCGTACTGCTCTATCTATACTTTCAAATGCTGCTACTTCTGGTGGTTTTTCTCGACTGGTGAGAATGAGGCAGCTAGAGTGGGATGTTTGGCTAATTAACTGAAATAGTTGGCTGTAGTTTTCGTAACCAGAGCAATAATGACCTGTACATCCAGGTTTTAATATACTTTCGACACTATCTAAAATTATTAGACAGCGTGAGTTCCTTAAGTATTCAATAAGTTTGCTTAGTTCTCCTTGAGTACATTCTTCCTCAGAGAAAAATGAGGTAAGTTCCCTCAAAATTGTTTCTAGTGGAGGTGAATGACGGAGCGATCGCCAAATTATATAGTCAAATTTATTCTGTAGTTGTTGGGCGACTTTTGCTGCTACTGCTGTTTTACCAATGCCACCCATACCAAGTAGGGCTATCAAGCGACAACGATCTGCGATAATATATTCTTGGAGTTGCTTTAGTTCTTGCGAGCGTCCGTAAAAAACCGAAACATCTATGGCTTCTCCCCAATCAATTTTTGGTTGAGAGAGTGTTTTTGTTGTTTCTGTAGAAGGCTGGAATATTTGCTGTTGAATATTTGGCTCGGTTTCGGCAAGACATGATTTCTGAGTGTCAAATTTTTGTCTCAGCAAAGCGCGAAAGTTTTTCTTGGTTACTTTTTCTTTTAATACACTAGAAAGACTTTGCCATAGGCTGGCAGCTACTCCTTTTATGTAGTCTGGATCGTAACCTGCTTGCTCGGCAATTTCAGCATAAGCTTTACCTTCCCATGCTTGAGAAAATACCATTCTTTTTACAGCGTTTAAGGAGCCTGGAGGTAGAACTGTCTCCAGAACTTCCAATCCTTCTTCGACTTTCATTTTGACTTAATATTTCGATCTATTTTTGATTCTATGTAAATTGATGTAATATTACTGTTACTTCGGCGACACCTTAAAATTTAATCTACAATGTCAGGGCAAACGCATCTAAATTCTGGAAGCTTTTGCCGTTAAGCTTTAGAGGGGTAATGAGTATAAATGCTCATAAGCTTGACATCCTTGCCCTATCAGGACTTCACAATAAGATGCGTTTGCTATGATCTACAATGTATTTTAGTTGAATAAAAAGTCTAGTGTAGGTGCGAGTAGCACCCAATAATTACATAGTACCATAATTTTTTTGTGTATGCAAGCAAAAATTCTTTTCGTCGCCACACACAAGGATTTGGCCATTGGTGGATTAATTCTAAATGCCCTTAGTCGGTAAACATACTGACCATTTCCGATAATGATCTGATTACCTATCCCACACTTTCCTAATGCACTACCATATTTTTTATTCTCCCTTAATTTTTCACAACCTTTTCAATATACAAAACTAGGCAAACATCTCTTTCATCTGAGGCAATAATATTTTAAAAGCTTCACCGCGATGGGAGAGCGATCGCTTCATTTCCCCAGACATTTCAGCAAAGGTCTTTTCTTCGGAAGGAAAATAAAAAATAGGGTCGTAACCAAACCCACCATTTCCACTAGGGGAATATAAAATTTCTCCACGGCAAATTCCCTCTGTTTCTAAGGCGACTGTACCATCAGATCTAGCAATAACCAAAGCGCAAACAAACTGTGCTTGACGATTAGAATTATCTCCCAACTCTGTCAAGACTCGCTCTATTTGTTCGGCAACAGTAGGAGCGTAACGAGCAGAATAAATTCCCGGTTTGCCATCCAAAGCATCCACTGCTAATCCTGAATCATCAGCGATCGCCCATTCCCCAGTAGCTTTTGCCACTTCAGTTGCTTTGAGGCGAGCATTTTCCAGAAAAGTTTCTCCAGTTTCTTCAATTTCTAAATCTTTGGGTTTTAATTGTAATTTTAAATTCAAATCTGATAGATATTCTTGCATTTCTTGAACTTTTCCAGGATTACCAGTAGCGACAACTAGCAATTTAGGAGTTGTTTGTATGGGAGTAATATTTTCCATTTTTCTATATCAATATTTATTGGGTTAAAGATACTTATATTATGTCTCTGTAGATTAATACTTATCTTATTCCTTCTTGTCGCAACCAAGTATCTGCCCAGGTTGCATCATTTTCTGATAATCCTGGTACTGGTTTTTGAGTGTAATCTATTTTTAAATCGTAACGGCCAGCATCATAAATAGTAGTTAATAAACCTTGTAAATATATAATTGGTTCTGTATCTTCTGGGCATAATGGTAAAGGAAATTCCGGGATTTTATTTTGGATATTAAAGGTATATAATTCGGCTCTTGGTCGTTGTTTTGCGCGACTAACTAAAATTCGATAATGAGTTTTATTTTTATCATTTGAAATAGGCATTCGTTGACCGCGACGCAGTAAATCTATTTCGATAAAATTAGTTGAACTATCTAAAACTTTTTCTCTTTTTTCTAGATACATTTCTCTACCTTTTCCACCTCTTTTATTCGCAGGAGATAATATTTCTATAGCAGTTATAACTTCCTTCGTTGCTACTTCTTGAATTTGCAAATATCCTTCACGAATAGTTATTGGAATTGGCAGAGTTACTGTTATCGGTTTTGTGGAAGGTTCTGTTACTGCAAGTTGAGATTCTGTAGAATTTGATGTGTTAACTTGACCTTTTTTTGACAAGACTGAAACATCAGGAAGACCAACCAGTACAGATTCTGCATCGTTAGTTTCATACATTCTGACATCTAGAGAAACTGAATATTTATCGCCGAGTTGAGCAGATAATAAGTCAGCTATTCTGACAATGAGTCGATTATGTAATCCCGGCCATAAATCGGGATGTTCTAAATATGGGTTCATACCAGGAAATGGGGATGGCATAATTTTTTCTCCTTTGGTTTTGATTAATTATAGCAAGTATCAAAATTATTCTGTTTTTAACTGTATTTTAACACAATTTTATGGGTAGGAATAATACCTACCCTAAGATTTTTCCATCAATTTATCATCATTGAACTTCTCGCCAGAAATGCCAACCCCATCCTGGTTGATATCCGAGTTTTGATGCAATTGTTAAACAGTCTCCTAATGTGAAATATTTAGAGCGTTTATCTTCTAAAATACTGTAATAAATCCATCCCTTTTGATAGCCATAATGTCTTTGAGTTTCTATTAGTTCGTCAACTATAATTTGATGTTCTGGATTTACATAGAAGTTGTTCATTTTCTTTTGATTTCTATTAATGTTCTACAACTTCTATGCTGAGTTAACTAAATAGGTTTTCTGGGTCTATTAGAGGTACAGTTTTGTCAGATTATCATCACTGCCCCTAAAACTGACCTAAATCTGACCCAACATTGTTTTTTGTAAATGTTAAAGTAAAAAATATGTAAATTTATTTGGTGATAAAAAGCAAAATGGCACTTAGTATTGCAGCATCCAAACAAGGTCTAGAAATTATTGATGAGGCAAGAGAAAACAAAAAGTGGAATAAATATGAAGAGGCTTGGTGGGGATTGGCTACAGTTTCAGAGAAAACACTAAAGCGATTTTGGCAAAGAAAAAGAATTTTACAGGAAAACTTTATCAATATTTGCGAAACTGTAGGAGTTAACTGGGAGGAAATAGTAGACAATAACCCACTATCTCGAAGTAAGAAAAAAGATTTTTTTGCTTATGATTATGTTTGGGTGGGGCGAGAAGAATTAGTTGTTGAATTAACCGATAAAATTAAAGATGCTTCTAGGATAACTATTATTGTTGGTATTGCAGGTATTGGGAAAACGGCATTAGCTGAAAAAGTAGTAGAAGAGCTAGATTGGAATCAGTTTCACCTAGAAAATTTTGAATCTGATCGCCAAGGTTCAGATTTTGCTAGTGTAGCAAGTCGATGGTTGGAAAAGTGGGGCGATCGCCTCCAGGATGAAGATCGCAAAGATACCCGCAGATTATTAAATCGCTTAGTGAAGCGGTTACAAGATAATGAATATTTGATATTGATGGATTCTGTGGAAAATATTATGGAGGGAAATGAGGAGGAAGGTTGGAATAATTTCCGGGATGAATGGTGGGAGAAATTTTTTGAGAGTTTCTTAGCAGCAGAATCTTGTCACAGTCGAATCATTTTAACTTCCCAAGATTTACCTCATCAAATACCAGAGCGTTATAAAAATTTTTGGCACTGCATACCTTTGAGTGGTTTAGCTGAGTCGGAGCAGTTGGAATTATTCGAGAAAACTGGGTTAGAGGTAGATACAGATTCACCAACTCGCCGATATTTACAACGTATTGGTGCTACTTATGAAGGTCATCCTCTGGCGTTGCGTGTAATTTCTGGGGAAATAGGTGCTAAACCTTTCAATGGTAATGTTGTAGCTTACTGGAAAAAGTACGGCTATGAAATAGAGGAGGTAGAAAAGGCGATCGAGGAAGCTAAGGCTCAGGGAATAATAGAGGGTGCTGACGACGAGTGGAAGTTGGATCGATATACTCGCAAGCTCCGAAAAAATGTGCGAGAGCGTTTGGAAAAGACTTTTGGTAGACTGAAACAGGATATGATAAATAGTTATCGGTTATTATGCGAGGGTTCCATTTATCGTTGTGCAGTACGGGAAAAATTTTGGTTGAATCATTTATTGGAAGATTGGGAATGTAATGAAGATGAAGCAGAGTTAGCTTTGGAGGTTTTGCGCGATCGCTATTTGGTTGAGGAAGTTGTGGAAAATGACGATTTGTTGGTGAGGCAGCATAATTTAATTCGTAGTGTTGCACTTGAACACCATAAAAAATTGGAGGATGACGATGAATAATATGATGCCGTCTGGAGAATTAGTTTTGGCAAAACTTGGTATTGAGTTGGGAGATATTAAGTCAATTAAACCACGTCGGAAAAGGTCTCAGTATCGGGCAGTTGTTAACTGGTTGATGGAATATAAACCCCATGCAAATGCTTCTAACTTGGAGAAAGTGAAGGGTTATTTGGAAGCTTTTCATCATTTGTCTCAAGTAGAAGATTGGGATAGGGCAAGTCAGTTAATTTTTGTTCGTCTTAATACTCCTACAAAAGAACAATTGCACAAGCAATTTTATACTTGGGGATATTATCAAACACAAATTGAAATTTACACTAAAAGTTTAAGTTTTAGGCAATTAAGTCTCCCAATAAAAGCGACTATATTAACAAATTTAGGAAAAGCAAATATAGCCTTGATAAATTTCGACCAAGCCATAAAATATCTAAATCAAAGTTTGACTATTGCTCAAGAAATTAAATCTCGTGAAGAAGAGGAAGAAGTAAGAGGAAATCTTGGTCGTGCTTATCTATCTAAAGGAAACTTTGCTGCAGGAAAAGACTTGGTGGGAAATTTTGATGCTGCGGTAAAATTTGATCGAGCATGGAATTACTTTCAGCAAAGTTTAAAAATTAGCCGAGAAATTAAAGATAGCTACAGAGAAGGAAGAGCTTTAGGAGAAATAGGAACTTTTTATGCTGTTAGTCAAAAGTATGACCAAGCTATTGATTATTACCAAAAGCAATTAGCTATAGGTAAACAAATTCAAAATTTAAGTCTGGAAGCAACGGCTAAGTGTAATTTAGGAATTGTTTATTGTGAATTGAAAGATTATGAGCAAGCAATTGAATTTTCTAAGTCAAGTTTAGCTATAGCTAGAGAACTTCAAGATAGTCAGTTAGAAACTGGAAATATAGAAAATTTAGGATTTATTGAGCGTCGCTTAGGAAATCATGCTAAAGCAATTGAATTTTCTCAAAATCTTTTAGTAACGGCAAAAGAAACAAATAATATTTCAATAGAAAATCTAGCATTAGGAGACTTAGCCAAAATATATTATTCACAGGGCGATGGTGATAAAGCAACAGGCAATTATAACAAAGCGATAGAACGTTATCAACAAAGTTTATCCCTTGTCAATAAAATTCAATCTTCCCAGGAAGAAAGAGTATTATTTTTGAAATATTCGATACTTTTGAATTTAGGAGAAATCTACACAGAAAATCAAGATTATGTAAAAGCTATAGATTACTTAAAAAATATTTTCTTTGCTGCTGAACAAAACAAAAGTATTGAAGGTGTAATTTTATCAGTAATGAGTTTAGCTAAAGTATATGCAGAACAAAAAAAAGGCAGACTATCAACCAGTTTTTATTTAGGGTTAGCTCAGATTATAATTTTCGCTGTTTTTTTTAAATTAATCTTAAAATTAATAGATTTCTTATTACTAGGATTTTTATATTTTGCAGTTTTTACTATAGCTATTTTAAGTCCAGTTATATCCATCGTTCTTATGGTTTTCAAGTTCTTGAGAAAATTATCACAATCAAACAAAATACAAAAATAAATAAAAATTAGGAACATAGAAATGAATAAAATTACCCCAAACATTGAATTAATTCTAGAAAAAATAGGTCTCGAATCAGCAACTATTAAGTCAATCAAACCACGTCCGAAAAGGTCTCAGTATCGGGCAGTTGTTAACTGGTTGATATTCTATAAACCCCATGCAAATGCTTCTAATTTAGAAATACTTAAGGGTTATTTAGAAGCTTTTCATCATCTTTGTGAAGTAGAAGATTGGGAAAGAGCTACAACAATTATTGATATTACTCCCAATACTCCCACTAATGAAAAATTACGCGATTTATTAATAACTTGGGGTTACTATGAACAACAAAAAGAAATTTTTGATCGACTTTTAGGCAAATTCAATGATGAGTGGCAATGTATTTGTTTAAATGGCTTAGGTCGATATTATTATTCTACAGGTAGATATGAATCCGCAATTAATTACTTTAATCAAAGTTTAGTAATTGCTCAAAAAAATCTCCTGACTGAAAAAGAAGTAAACATACTAATAAATCTAAGTTCTCCTGATCAAGAAATAGGAAATTATCAAAAAGCTATAGATATTTTATCCCAAGCTTTGAAAATTAATAAAGCAATAAATAACCCTCTTGGAGAAGGTGCAATATTGACAAACTTGGGTTCTATCTATGATTCTCTTGGCGATTATAAAAAAGCAATTAAATATCATACAAAAGGTTTAGATATTGCTAGAGAAAATGTTAACCTCTATCAAGAATGTATAGCACTTGGAGGTATAGGAAATTTTTATTTTTCTCTGCAAGATTATCATGTGGCAATGAATTATTACGAGCAACAACGGAAAATAGCAAAAGAAATAGGCGATCGCCAAAGTATTAAAACTGCTTTAGGCAATATTGGGATTATTTACCGCTTTCTCAACACATACCCTGAAGCTATTACCTATCTTGAGAAAAGTTTAGAATTAGCAATAGAAATGGGTGATTTGAATGGAGAGGAAACTGCTCTAACAAATTTAGGTGTAATTGAAGTTGAATTAGGAAATTTAACTCAAGGAAGAGAGTATTTGGAAAAGGCTTTAAATATTGCTAAAATGATAGGCGATCGCCGAGGTGAAGCTCATATATTATTTGGTCAGAGTCAGTATTATTATAGATGTGGTCAATTTCAACAAGGTTTTACTACTTCTCAAAAATCTCTGAAGATAATGGCAGAATGTGGAGTAACAATAAATGCTTTACCATTGCCAAGATGGTATAAATCATTCTTAAAATTTAGTCAAAGAGGTAAATTTCAGCTAACTTTATTCCTCTTATTTGTGTTAATAGGATTTCCCTTTGCTATAATTGTATTTTTCATAATTACATTATGGTGGAGGTTATGTACTAGAATGAAAAAATTGAGTAGTAAAGTGACCAAAAATTATGATTAACATAAATGCTAAATAGACCTAATATTTATCCACCACAACTACCAAAGTCTGGACTACAAATCTAAGTCACAACTACCACATTCTAATTCGGGAAAACAATCATCACATTCTAATTCGGGAAAACAATCATCACATTCCAATATTTCATAGCAACAATCAATATTTTCTCTAACTCTACTACTATTTGATTTTCTCTTATAACTATCTTTTAATTTTAATTGAGGCAGTTTATCTTTTACCAACTTTTCTTGATCTTTCAAATCTTCTTCATTTTCAGAATTACTAACTGCCTGTAACTTCAAAATTTGATTGGCTTCTTTGCAAGCTTTAAACCTTTGACGTGCTGCTTCAATAGCTCCAGAAAAATCTTGTTCTATAAACATACGTTTAATGTAATTGGAACAAGACTCATCACCGTACAATATTCTATGGGCACAAGAAAAACCTTTTCTAGGAGAAATGTATTCTTGATACCCACTAATTAAAGCAACAGCAATTTTATTCATTAAGTTAAGCAATAAATTTTTATCTTAGACTAACTTACACTACAAAAATTAAATCGTCATTTCCTATTTTTTGATAAATTTTAATAGTAGCTCGTCCAGACGAAAATTATAGGTAAGTTTGAGGATAATGAAAACCTCTCCCCGAAGGAGAGGGGAGAGAGAAATATTCCCCCTTCCCTTGCAGGGAAGGGGGTTAGGGGGTTAGGTTTTTTCCCAATAAAATCAAACTACGAAATACTATTAGCCCAATTTTTCGCCCATTCCAAAGTTTGCTTCACCTTCTGTATATCCGCAGCTTCACAATAAAGTCGCAAAACAGGTTCAGTACCACTAAACCGAATCAATAACCACCTACCATCAGCTAACCGAAACTTATACCCATCTATAGTCAAACAATCAAGCACTTTTTGTCCGGCAACCTCCGTCACAGGATTATTTGTTAACTCTTCCAAAAGTCGCGCTCGTACATCCATATTTGCCAAAGGCAAATCTATCCGATCATAAACCGAACTAAAACCCGTCTTTTCCTGCAACTGGCGATAAATAACACTCAAATCTTCACCAGACATGACGACTGCTTCCAACAAATAGAGCGCCGACAATAAAGCATCCCTTTCTGGAATATGAGTACCATAACCAATACCCCCAGACTCTTCACCACCGACAAGTACCTGAGTAGACAACATCCTGTCAGCAATATACTTATAACCAATAGGAGTTTCAAATATTGGCATTTTGTATAATTCCGCCACTTTTGGAAATAGATCGGAACCGCTAATAGTCTTCACCACCTCCCCACTAAACCCATGTCTGGTTGTCAAATGTTCAATGAGAATTGGAATTAAAATTTGAGAACTGAGAAAATTACCCTCACCATCCACAGCAGCAATACGATCGCTATCTCCATCAAACACTAACCCAATAGCTAAACTTCCTTTATTTGCTGCTCGATAACTTTTAATTTCCTTAAAAAGTTTACTCAAATAACGAGGTAAAGGTTCAGGCGCTCCACCATCAAATAAAGGGTCCCTATCACCATTAACCTCTGTAACTTCTACCCCCAATATTTGTTGTAAACCTCCAGCAGCAGCACCGTGCATTACATCAACAAAAACTTTTAAATTCCCTTCATTAACCGCCGATTTAATCTTCTCAATCTCTACCATTTTTTGGAGAGTTTCGCAATAACTCGGCCAAGGATTAAAACTTTCTATTTTACTTCCTTGAACCAAATCTTTTTCAGCTTCAACAGTTAATAAATCTTCTATTTGTTTAGTTATTTCTGGAGGTACTGATCCACCAAAAGCACCCTTCACTTTTAACCCTAAATATTTCCCTGGATTATGACTAGCAGTCATCACAATTGCCCCAAGAGCTTGTTTTTGAAATGCTGCTAAACTAAAAGCAGGAGTAGGAGCATAAGCATCCGTTAACAGAACATCAAATCCTGCATTTTGAACAGCTTCGGCAGCAACTTGAGCAAATTCTTCAGCCATAAACCGACGGTCATGGCCAACAATTACTGTTTTACTATTATTAGTAGAATTAGCATAATTTTTCTCTAAGATTTTTGCTGCAATAGGGGCTACTAAAGCAACCCTTTCAAAAGTAAAATCATCAGCTATGACACCGCGCCAGCCATCTGTTCCAAATTTGATTGGTTTAGCCATATTCAGAAATCTCTCTATCTGTATATTTTTGTTGTCTAAGTTATTTACTTTGAATCTTAGTCTTCCACCGTACTTTTCTATAAATAATTATAGAAAAGTAGGGGGCGGAAATAAGAATATTTACTAAGAAAGAATTCAGGAGTCAGAATTTATTTGGATAATTCTTTACTAATCGATAATTAATAATTAATCAATCTGGTTTTATTGCCTCTCCTTATTCAGGAGAAAAAAAGTGCTGGGAGATTTCCTTATATTCTACTCTGTTAGGGTTTTAACCAGAGGTAATTATCCATTATCAATTATTAAAGACTGGCAGATAGATGTAGCTTGCTTCTATAACACTACGCATTATGGTTATGACACTTATAAATATTCAAATAAGCGTCAGAGATTATTTTTGACTTTTACATTTTGGAGTTTTGACTTGCGCGTAGCCCCATAGGGAAGGATTATAAATGAGTTTAAGGACTCCACCAAATTTGATTATTTGGTAGTTTTCAATTAATGGGTGGATTCATCGCCACTAATTGATTTTAGCTCCTTTCTTCTGTCTCCTGACTCCTTCATCAATTCCTTATTCTCACTAAATTCAGTTACTACTTATTAAAAGAATTTAGGTTTATGGCGAATTAAGCTCAAATATTCCTCTCTTGTTTTCTGATCTTCTTCAAAAACACCAAGCATTGCACTGGTAACAGTCCAAGAACCAGGTTTTTGAACCCCCTGCATTACCATAGACATATGAGTAGCTTCAATTACAACTGCTACACCCTTTGGTTCTAATATTCTTTGAATTGCTTCAGCAATTTGACGATTTAATCTTTCCTGGACTTGCAATCTACGAGAATACATTTCCACAATCCTAGCTAGCTTACTCAGACCTACTACTTTTTGATTAGGAACATAAGCTACATGAGCTTTTCCCATAAAGGGTAGCATACTTTGTTCACAAAGACTAAAAAGATTGATATCTCTAACTAGAACCATTTCGTTATGACCTTCATCAAAGATAGCATTATTGACAATTTCTTCCAAGGATTGATTATACCCACTGGTTAGAAACCGCATTGCTTCTGCCACTCGCTTAGGAGTTTTGAGTAATCCTTCTCGCTCAGGATCTTCTCCTACTGAGAGTAGCATTGTCCGCACTGCATCCATCATTGCCTCATTGCTTTCTTCAGCAGGAGGTTGTTGCCTAATTGATTGACCATTGGATGAGGAGCTACGGTCAGGTCTATAGGAAATTTTACTTGTCGTATCTGCATTAGAAGTTTTAACACCATTGGTGTTAAGTGTGTTGCTAGGATTAGAACCTTTGGAAAAAGTTTGAGTCATAATAGATTCGGATCAGATTTCAAAAAAGCACGTTGTATCTTGACCTAACTTGTGCCAGGCCATTTAGCTTGGGTTATAATTCTTTGTTCATTAGTGCTAATAAGTTTTAGTTATTAATGAGCAATGAACTATAACTATGAGAGTTTGTCAATTTCTCTGCTGTAAGTTTGACACCGACCAAGAATCAATTTTCACAAGTCATTAGTTATCAGAAAATAGGTAAATTACTGTCTGAATTGGTATCACGAAAGGATTGAGAATTTACTCCTCAACTATATTTAGGATTTTATCATGGTTAAATAGTTAAGATTGATCCCAATAAGTTTCTCGATCCTAGGGAGGGGTATTGACAAAACTAGAAAGAACTAGCGGTAAGACTAATTAAGTAGTTCTTTATTTTATTGTCATTAATTTCATAAAAAGCTATGAAACCAAATTGACTGCACACTTTAGATATCCCTCTTGTGAGAATACTTGGTCATTAACGAAACTATAGATACTACTGTAATAATTATGCCAGAAAGTCTGTCGTGAATAGCTAATTAAGATTGCTTTAATTAATTTCAAAAAATTTATCAAGTTTAGTTGACATTCTCAATACTGTTCTGGTAGTATTTTAAATTATCCTGATAATTTTGACCTTCAGTAAATCCTTCCCTCCTTATATTGAGAATTACCCTTCAATAATTTTTCATATCTATCTGTAGCCACAAGCTGGAAATTTTGCGGGAACTCCATCTCAACAAATCTATAGAGTCCTATTTTGACGGAGGCGTTAAAGTATCTGTCTATTTAAAAACTATGATAACTATACTGTTTTGCGGAAGTCAAAAGTCATACATTAAGATTTAATAGACAGAAAACTTTGACCTTAAAATAATTTAAACGGATTATTTGACATTATAACTTTGAAACTATTAGATATCTCCAGAAAATAGACTTCTCGTTTATTTATTTATTTAACATGAGCTAGAGTTGTACAAGTCAATTTCCTCAATCATTTTTCTTGGCTTTTTCCTAAAACCTCTTTCCTATTGCTTCTAAGAGCAAAAAGTCTATATCTTTAAAATTCGGAGATTTCTATTTGTGAAATCCTTAAAGTGAAATGGTATAGACTTATGAATTTGTCAAGTGTAATGCTGTTGTCTGTTCCTCTCTAAATTGAGAACACAGCTAAGAAATTTGAAAAATCTATATCCTTCAAACCTACAAATAGACTCCTAGATTCCTCAGTTATACAAAATATCTAGCTGTAAGCCTATTTTTAATATTTCACTTTTTCAGACCTTTTGGTTTGAGTAAAGTTCTATATCATATCATAATAGCCATAGAACAGAACTATTATACTTTGAAAAAATAGTTTCTAAGGGTTATTTAGGATTTTCACCAATAAACTACAATATTACAGTCTATAGGATATTTTCCCCTGCTTAAAACCTGCCTCTAGTTATTCAACCAGCCTTTGAAACTTCTGGGAATTTTCAGAGTTTTCATTTTTATGTCTCTACAAATACTCCTATAGAACGGAATTTCTGATAACGCTGTTTTCGGAGTTCTTGACTACTTAACTGGCTTAATTCATCTAGATTTTTTACTATAGCCTTTTTGAGATTTTCTGCTGCCTGTAGAGGGTTAGCATGAGCACCACCATTTGGTTCTGGAACTACATCATCAATAATTCCTATTTTTTTTAAATCCCAAGAAGTTATCTTCAAAGCCTCCGCTGCTTGAGAAGCTTTGCTGGCATCTTTCCAGAGAATGGCTGCACAAGCTTCTGGACTAGCAACTGTATATATAGAATGTTCCAGCATCAGTAAGCGATCGCCTACTCCCACACCTAATGCTCCACCAGAACCACCTTCCCCAATTACTGTACAAATTATTGGTACATCTAGATGGAACATTTCTCGTAGATTGTAGGCGATCGCCTCTCCTTGTCCTAATTTTTCAGCTTCTATCCCTGGCCATGCACCGGGAGTATCGATAAATGTTATAATTGGCATTCCAAAGCGATTGCCATGCTCCATAAATCTGATTGATTTTCGATATCCTCCTGCTGAGGCCATACCAAAATTACGAGCTACATTATCTTTTGTATCTCGTCCTTTTTGATGACCAATAATTACCACAGGTCTGTCATTTATTCTGGCCAAACCTCCTACTATTGCTGGGTCATCACTACCACCACGGTCACCATGCAGCTCTATCCACTCATCACCAATAGCTTGAATATAATCGAAAGTGCTTGGTCGCCTGGGATGGCGAGCTAACTGTAGTTTTTGTACAGGGGAAAGACCACTAAAAATTTCTTGACGTAGTTGAGTTGCTTTTGCTTCTAGTTGATGAATTTGTTCTGAAACATCTACACTACTACAATCTTTAGCTAGTTCTCGAATCTGATTTATACGGTTTTCTAATTCTGCCAGAGGCTTTTCAAAATCTAGTAGAATTTTACGTTCTGGTTTAGGCACACGGAGTTTTTTATTCTAAGTTACACAATTACATCTGTAAGTTTACCATATTTGACCAGTTTTTTGATTAACGTAGTAAAGTCATCCATGGAGAAGTATCTACAATCCCATTTTGCTCTTGTTGATATTTTCTTTGAGCATTTTTAACAGCAGCTTGAGTTTTAGGGCCAAATACTCCATTAACTTTTTCCTTTAAAAAACGATTTACACTTATCTTATTTAGGAATTTCATTCCTTACTTCAGCAACGCCATAATAATTAAAAAGAGCTGAAAATCTTAAAAATTATGACTCCTAACTCTTGTAGGGGCGAATCGCGATTCGCCCCTACTCCCAAAATAATACAACCGATTAGAGGATTACTATATCTAATCGACCAAGAGAAGAAAAAAAATCCTTTTAGCTAATCCTTACTATTACATAAGAAGTAATTATTAATTATTAATTGTTGAATCACTACCTTTTTCCGGTCCGACAATTGAAATATAAGGTTCTATAAAATATTTATTGGCAACTTTTTGTGCTTCAGCACTTGTTACAATTGCCAGATTTTCCTGAAACTTACTATCAAAATATATGCCTAAATTTAAGACTTCATACCATCCTAAAATTTGAGCAATTTGTGAGTTTGTCTGTTTACCCAAAGCATATTGACCTAATAATTTGTTTTTGGATACTTCTAACTCTTCTTCAGTAAGTAAATTGGTAACTAAACGTTCTACTTCTGTTTTTAATCCTGTCTGAGCTATGTCTGTATTTTCTGCTGCTGTACCTATATAAACTGTAAAATTAGAGGTATAGAGACGGGTCGGATAAAATGCTGAAACATCATAAGCTAAACCTCTTTTTTCTCTTAGTTCTACAAATAAACGACTTGATAAACCATTTCCCAAATAAGTATTAAGTAATTTTAAAGGAGCATAGTCAGAACTATTAACATTTGCTGCTAAATACCCAAGCATAATAATAGATTGTTGAGTTTCTTGGTATTTTTTTGCTGTGAAAGGTTGAGGAGTTATTGTTGGTAATTTTAAAGTTGGTAGAGGTATTATTGGTGGTTGCCAATCTCCGTAAGTTTTTTCAACTAAAGCAATTGCTTTTTCGTTGTTAATTTTGCCTACTATAGATATCACTATATTGTCTGGGCGGAAGTAAGTTTGATGAAATCTTTGAATGTCGTGGCGGGTAATTTGAGAGACTGTATTTTCTGTTCCTAAAGTTGATAAAGCATAAGGATGGTTTTGATACATCATCTCTCGTAATTGAGAGAATGCTACAGTAAAAGGTTGCTCTAGTTGGGAACGAATACTTTGAATAGTAATTCGTTTTTCTAATTCAATTTCTGTTTCTGGGAAGGAGGGATATCTGATGATTTCTCCTGATAATTGAAAGATATCATCAAAGTCTTCTGAAACTGTTTTCATACTCAGCAAAAAATAATCGGCTGTTGTATCACTTCCTAGTCTTGCTCCGACTGATTCAATTTTATTAGCAATATCTAAAGAGGATAATTTTTCTGTTCCTTTTGTTAAAACTGCTGCTAATAAATGGGATATTCCTGATTGGTTTTTGGCTTCATAACGACTACCTATTCGCAAGAATATTTGGGCTGATACAATATCAGCTACTGTATTTTCTGTTGTGATTACAACTATGCCATTATTTAAAACTTTTCGATTTATATTGGTTTGATTAATCATTTTGAGAGTAGGGAGTAGGGAATAGGGAATAGGGGAGTTAGAAGTAGGGGAGTAGGGAGTAGGGGAGTAAACAACTGTACCTCAATGGGTTGAGAAACCTTATTTTAATTCATAAATAAAGTCTTGACGAAGTATAGCATTATTTTTGACAATTATCAGACAAGCTAGTAGGGGAGTAGGGAAGCTAGGTATAATATATTTTTGCTTATTATTTCAGATAGGCTAGCTGTTTGATTAGCAATGTAAAAAAGTCAGAAGTCAGAAGTCATTTCAGTTATCAGTTACAGCAGTTTATAACTGAAACTAAAGGTTTGAAATGTTGAAGTTAATTTTTTTTCATTCTTTTAAATAGGTTAAGACCTTATTTTTTTGTCAATACTTGATAATAAGTTCGATTGTTATTATGGAGTCATTAAAAGTAAGGCAGCGAGTATTTATAATCATCACGAAAAGCAGGAATTTTTGAAGGTGGTTTATGAGAATTTTTATAAGTCTTATAATCCTCTGGGTGCTGATATTTATACTCCTTCGGAAATTGTCAGGTTTATGATTGAAAGTGTGGATTTTTTGGTGGATAAACATTTTGGGAAGTTGTTATGCGATTCTGGGGTAAATATTCTCGATCCGGCAACAGGAACAGGTACTTTTGTAACGGAGTTGATTGAATATTTGCCTAATAATAAGTTCGAGTATAAGTATCAGAATGAAATTTTTGTAATGAGGTTGCAATTTTGCCTTATTACATTGCGAATTTGAATATTGAATATACTTATCAGCATAAAATCGGGAGTTATGAAGAGTTTAATAATATTTGTTTTGTTGATACTTTAGACCATACTTCGTTTGAGGGTAAGAGAGAATAAATTAAAATTTTTAGCTGCGACTAAATTTGTCGATCTTGATTTTGAACATATTATTCCTGATAAACGACATAATTGGTTAAATTTGACTGATAATGACTTTGATGAACTTTTACCTTTAATTGATAAAGATGTCAAAAGTGGGAAATCTCAAGAAGCTGTTTTTAAATTATTTTCCTCTGGTATAAAGACTCAAAGAGATGAATGGGTTTATGGTTTTTCTCAAGATGCCCTTGTAGAAAAAGTGAAGTATTTGATTGAGGTTTATCAGCAGACTTTCAAAGATGAAAATTATTCAGGGAGGATGACTATTAAGTGGGATGCTGAGTTAACAAGATATCTGGAAAGAAAAATTTATAAAAGCTTTGATGAGGAGAAAATATTCAGAAGTTTATATCGACCTTATGTGAAGCAATTTTTCTATTTTGATCAGCATTTTAATGGTAGAACTTATCAGTGGTTTAGTATTTTTTCCCAACTTGAATTAGAAAATAAATATATAGTTATTCCAGGAATTAGTTCGCCTAAAGATTTTCATATTTTAGCTACGAAAACTATAATTGATTTGAACTGTTTACCAGCAGGTTCTCAATGTCTCCCTTTTTATTACTATGATGAAAATGGAAACTGCCACGAAAATATTACCGACTGGAGTCTCCAAAAATTTCAATCCCATTACAACAATAAAAAAATCAAAAAAATTGACATTTTCTACTACACCTACGCCGTCTTACACCACCCCACTTACCGACAAAAATACGAACAAAACCTCAAACGAGAATTTCCTCGCCTCCCTTTCTATGAAAATTTTCAACAGTGGGTAAAATGGGGAAAAAAATTAATCGACTTACACATTAATTATGAAATTATTAAACCTTTTCCATTAACTCGCATCGACTTACCAACTCCCGATAACTCTCCCACTCCTAAACCAAAACTTAAAGCAGATAAAACTAAAGACAAAATCTTCATAGATACCATCACAACATTAGAAAAAATTCCCAAAATTGCCTGGGAATATCGCCTCGGAAACCGGAGTGCTTTGGAGTGGGTATTAGATCAATATAAAGAGAAAAAACCCAGAGATAAAACCATCGCTGAAAAATTCAATACCTATCGTTTTGCTGACTATAAAGAAACAGTCATTGACCTACTAAAAAAAGTTAGTACCGTTAGAGACTGTTTGTAAAAAAAAGCTAAAGATGGCCATGAAGAAGTATTGAAGGTAGGAAAATAAAAAAACAATTAGCGCTGTTAAATAAATGTCCCGAAAATCTTATGCCAGCGATTTAAGCGATTCCCTCCGGGACGCT